>JAIBAJ010000019.1 GCA_019695265.1 Bacteroidia bacterium
CCGCCCAAACTAGCTTTTTGCTAAACCACCAGCAACTTGCAAGGGCGTTCGGGTCACGCTATCGGCTGTAATCCTCGTCCCACTTGGCTAGCGCCGCGTGGTCCTGTGGGTTACTTGCCTCTATCGTTGCCCGAGGCACAACCTACAAAAGGAATCACTCATCCAACTTGTAACGGTATCTATTAATACCTTGCTATCCTTTTTTGGTAAAGCAAGAAAAAACCTTGCTATTGAGGAAAATGATTACCTAAATCATAGATAATAATTGGCTTAAATATTTATAAGCCATTCCTAAAATTGAACCTTATTAAACCGACACACCAAAATCTCGTAAAGCATCGTTTAACGAAGTCTTTAAATCCGTTGATTCTTTTCGCTTACCAATAATCAGGGCACATGGCACCTGATAGGTTCCCGCTGGAAATTCTTTAGAATAGGCACCAGGAATTACTACAGACCGCTCAGGAATATAGGATTGGTACGTTTTTGGGGAATCTCCGGTAACATCAATAATTTTAGTGGAAGCAGTCAATACCACATTAGCCCCAAGAACTGCTTCTTTTCCTATTCTTACGCCTTCTACTACAATACACCGAGACCCTATAAAACATCCATCTTCTACAATAACCGGCGAAGCCTGTAAAGGCTCCAATACTCCTCCTATCCCAACACCTCCGCTCAAATGAACATTCTTTCCTATTTGGGCGCACGATCCAACAGTTGCCCACGTATCAACCATGGTACCTCCATCTACGTAAGCGCCAATATTTACATACGAAGGCATTAAGATAACTCCCGGAGCTAAATACGAACCATACCGGGCAATCGCATGAGGAACAACCCGAACTCCCAAATCTTTATACCCCTTCTTAAGCTTCATTTTATCATAAAATTCCATTGGTCCACTTTCCCATACCTCCATTTTTTGAATTCCAAAATAAAGTAATACAGCCTTTTTTACCCATTCGTTAACCTTCCATTCGCCTTCACTTGATTCTGCCACCCGAAGCTCTCCCTTATCCAGCATCGCAATGGCATGGTGAATTGCAAGTTTAACTTCCTCTTTTTCAAGCAGTTTTCTATCTACCCAAGCCGATTCTATCAAGTCTTTCATTTGATCCATTTTTTTGCAAACTTAGTTTTTATTCAGAATTAAACCATTTATTCAGTACTTTGCAAGGATGTTAACTAGAGAAGAGGCAATTCAAATTTGTATTCATTCACTTGAAGAAAAAATTAAGTTCATTCAAAATCAATTAAATGAACTTAGCCAAGGTATCGAAAATGACGGTAAAAGTTCGGCAGGCGATAAACACGAAACCTCCATCTCTATGATGCAATTGGAACAAGAAAAACTGGGCGAACAGCTATTCTTGACCTTGGATCAACATGCCAATCTGCTGAAATTAACTAACCAGGAATTTTTACCAATTGCTTGCAATGGTCGACTCATCCTTACTTCTAATGGGTATTATTTCCTTGGTGTTAGTTTAGGAAAAGTAACTACAACTGCAGGAACTACCTTTTTTGCACTAAGCATTCAAAGCCCTTTCGGGAAATTATTGGTAGGAAAAAAAATGGGAGAGAGTTTCCAATTCAATGGCAAAAATTATCAGATTTTAAATATCGAATAATTCTAAGCCCAAACTTTAGTGCCTTCAGTACAATTGGTACAAATATCAATCTCTGATCTCGACTTTAACAAGGACGTTCTGAACTGTGTATAATTCTCATTATGCCAAAGTTCCTGGAAATCAACTTGCTTTAAATCACCTAATTGATGTGTAGCATCTTTATCAAAACAACATGGGACAACTAAACCATCCCAAGTAATTACACAAGAATGCCATAGTTTCCAACAATGATTAGATAAGGAATTTTTAATGGTCCATTTTCCTGGTTCTGTCTCTTTATACCTGCTATACTTATCAATAGTTGGAATTAAATCGTTACCATTTTCATACTCATAAACCTGGGCTGTTTTAAATCTAACCTCATCAACACCTATCTCCTTACCTAGTTTCTTTACATCCTCAATTTGATGCTCATTCGGCTTTACCACCAAAAACTGAAAAATGATGTGTGGAGTTGAACTTTTTAACTCCCTTTTCCATTTAACAACATTTTTTGCTCCTTCTATCACCTTTTCTAATTGCCCTCCTACTCTATAATTCTGATATGTTTCTTGGGTAGTTCCATCAATAGAAATAATTAAACGATCTAAGCCACTTAAAATGGTCCTTTTTGCTACCTCATCTTTTAAATAATGTGCGTTTGTGCTTGTGGCAGTATATATTCCTTTATCTGATGCATATTTCACCATATCAAGAAACTTGGTATTCAGGTAAGGTTCTCCCTGAAAATAAAAAATAAGATAATTGAGACTAGGGGCCAATTGATCTATAGTCCTCTTAAAAAAATCTTGATTCAACATTCCGGTTGGACGAGAAAATGCCCTCAAACCACTTGGACATTCCGGACATCTTAAATTGCAACTGGTAGTAGGCTCTATGCTGATACTTATAGGTAAGCCCCATTGGACAGGCTTTCTTAAATACTTAGATACATAATAACTTGAAACTACTTTAGCCATGTTCCAAACACGACCGGGACTAAGCTTTAAAGTATAATTCAAAGCATCCCTAAATTGACTTCCATTCATAGATTTGTCGCAAAGGTAATCATAGGAATAATACCACTAATGATGATACTTTTCATTCCTTAAAATTGTAAATGCTCTATAAAGTTGCTCTGCAATAATTGCCCTAACCATTTGATGAGTAAAGGTCATTGATGACAACGAAATCAAACCATTGGCGCGTTTATAAACATTTTCGGAAAACCCAAATGCTCCACCGGTTACAAAAAAAATATTCTTGCCTGCCATAAATTGCTTCTGAAGAAATTGCGAAAATTCAACCGAGGAATACGTTTTCCCCTTTTCATCAAACAACAATACTATATCAGCAGGCTTAATTAATTTGAATAAATTTTCTTCTTCAATCAGCTTTAATGAAGCAACACTCATTTGCCCTTTTGAATCAGGCAAGCAAATATGCTGAACGTTTGCATAATGGGAAAGCCGGTCTAAATAGTCTTTCTCTAGAACTTCTATACTTTTATCGTTGGTCCTCCCCTGGTGAACAATTGTTATTTTCAAATGTTACAATTGATTTATTGAACTTGCAAAATTAAACAACCATGATTCTGCAAACCGGAAGGAGCAGTGGTATTCCCACCTGCATAAAAACTATCGAAGGCATATTTACAAGCCCTAACTGATATAGTGTAGGTTCCCGCTGTGGAAATATCAACGTATCCGGTCATTGACCATAAACCAATTGTACCAGACCAGCCACTTGCATCATTTACATCTACTACCTGATACATTTGAGGTATACCAACTCCGTTATTAAAGACTTGAATTACACAACCTGAACCTCCGTAAGTAGAAGAAAAGGTTTCCAAATTACCCGTTGTAAAAATATTTATCCTTGCAGGAACTGTTGTTATAGTGATGCTTTGAGTTAAATTGGTTATTTGAGTAAAAGTTGGATAGGTGGACGAAACCGATGTTCGAGTTGCATAAGCACCATAATAGGAATTAAAGGCACTAGCCCCGGTTGCTCCGGTCGCTCCGGTGCTGCCATTTGCACCGGAAGGCCCTGTAGGTCCGGTTGCCCCATTAGTACCACTTGCTCCTGACGGACCAGTTGGACCGGTTACCCCATCAACTCCACTTGGACCAGTAACACCTGTTACACCTGTAGCTCCTGTTGCTCCATTTGCTCCACTTGATCCTGATGGACCGGTTGGACCGGTTACCCCATCAACACCACTTGGACCAGTAACACCGGTTACACCTGTTGCTCCATTAACACCACTTGCTCCTGATGGACCGGTTGGACCGGTTACTCCATCAACACCACTTGGACCAGTAACACCAGTTACACCTGTTGCTCCTGTTGCTCCAATAGCACCACTTGCTCCTGATGGACCAGTTGGACCGGTTACCCCATCAACACCACTTGGACCAGTAACACCAGTTGCTCCGGTTGCTCCATTATTTCCTGTTGCTCCTGTTGCACCGGCAACACCACTTGGTCCTGCGACACCAGTTGCTCCTGTTGCTCCATTATTTCCTGTGGCTCCTGTGGCTCCTGTGGCTCCTGTGGCTCCTGTTGCACCGGCAACACCACTTGGTCCAGCAACACCGGTTGCTCCGGTTGCTCCATTACTTCCTGTGGCTCCTGTGGCTCCAGTTGCACCAGCAACACCACTTGGTCCTGCGACACCGGTTGCTCCGGTTGCTCCATTATTTCCTGTGGCTCCTGTGGCTCCTGTGGCACCAGCAACACCACTTGGTCCAGCAACACCGGTTGCTCCGGTTGCTCCATTATTTCCTGTTGCTCCTGTGGCTCCATTAACACCACTTGGCCCAGTTGCACCAACAGCTCCTGTGGCTCCTGCACTGCCTGTTGGACCGGTTACTCCATTCGCACCGGTTACCCCAATTGGTCCTGTAGGTCCTGTAACTCCGGCAATTCCATTGGTTCCAGTTGGACCTGTAGGACCTGTAGGACCAATTGCATAAACCCAAACAGTTCCATCAAAATACCAAAATCCATCCAAATTATTTGTCTGGTATATCATCAACCCTGTTGCGGGTGATACAATGGCATTTTTTTGTGCCTCAGTCATTCTTGGAACCAAAAAACCTTGGTTACCTGATTGAAGTTCAAGTATGGCAGAAGGGTTCGGATTATTAGTTCCAATTCCCATATTCTGCTGAGAATTAGCCAAAAAGGATATAGAAACTAATGATCCAATTAATAGAGGGAGTAATTGTCTTTTCATTTTATTGCCGACCAATGTAATAATAAAATGAATTGACAAAAAAAAAGCCTTCAATTTGAAGGCTTTTTTTTAATATGCAAGCTTAATGTTTAATTACAATTATACTCGAGTTTTCTGTTCCGGCAACAGGAGAAGACACTCTCCATAATTTATAAAAATAGGTACCTGCAGACAATCCGGATTCACGTTCACTAATGCTATTTGAAATAAAAGTATTTGCTGCCGGTGGAGTTGAACCTGAATTTCCAATCAATGTTCCGGCGCTTCCAGAGCCGGATACATTATCTCTGGTTAATTTAGTAAAAACATCACTTGTGGTTGATGTTTTTACTGAATAATTACAATTAACTATAGCAGTTTCACCTGCTGCTATTGTTACCGATGCTTCTCCTACAAATACGTAGGTTCCAGTGCTTGTGGAAATGGTTAATACCGCAGAATTTAAAGTTCCCACATCTCCTGATAAATCGTCAGTAATTGTAAAAGTCCAAACACCATTCGGACTTGTTCCTGCAAAACTTGACATTGGCTGCTCGGGTATAAAACTACCTGCGAAAGGCGCTGTACCTGCTGTAATGGAACCACTTCCTGCATCCGTAAAAATGGTATTGGAATAATTATCCCCGGAGCCTCCATTGTCTGAGCTTAAATCAATGGTAACTCCTCCTCCGGGATTCGACAAAGTCATATCCAAATCATTATCGAAGGTATGTGTAATATTAACAGTCAGAATAACATCGCAAACAGTTCCGGTTAGTCCGGTAACATTGAATGTGGTGCTTTGAGTTGCCAAATCGTTAATTGTCAATGGCAAGGTAAGTGCTGTGAAATTAGTCCCTAATCCACAACCTGAACCTGCTGTTAAAACATTCGAATTAGAATCGAAAGAAGAAGATGACAAAATCCCTGTTGGTCCTGTTGGTCCTGTTGGCCCTGTTGATCCTGTTGATCCTGTTACTCCGCTAGCACCGGTAGGTCCGGTTGCCCCTCCACCACCACCGACAATGACTACAGAGTTTCCATTTGAAATACTCAAGGTATTTGTTCCGGAATTGTAGCTTAAAGTTTGTGAATCAGGGCCCGTTGGTCCAGTAACTCCATCAACACCGCTTGGACCGGTTGCCCCTGTTGCTCCAGTTGGTCCAACACCACCTGTGACACCATCAACTCCACTAGGACCAGTTGCACCAGTTGGTCCTGTAGGACCGGCAGATCCTGTAGGACCAACCCCTCCTGTAACACCATCAACCCCACTCGGCCCGGTGGCTCCAGTTGGCCCGGTAATACCTGTAGGTCCAACACTGCCTGTAACACCATCAACTCCACTTGGACCTGTTGGCCCAGTTGAACCTGATAATCCAGTAACACCGGTTGCTCCTATCGAACCTGTAGCTCCATCAACTCCACTTGGACCTGTAGCTCCTGTAGCACCGGTAATACCTGTTGCTCCAACCAAACCTGTTGAACCTGTAGCACCAGTAGCTCCGGTAGCTCCAGCCAAACCTGCTGGACCAGTAGCTCCAACTGCTCCTGTTGCTCCTGTTGCTCCTGTTGACCCTGACAATCCAGTTGGCCCTGTCGCACCGGCTGCTCCTACAGCTCCGGCAACTCCGGTTGGCCCGGTAATACCTGTTACTCCATTTATTCCTGCTGGTCCAGTAGGGCCTGCCGGACCAATAGATAACACCCAAATTGTTCCATTAAAATACCAAAACCCGGTTTGATTATTCGTCTGATAAATCAATAGGCCTGTGGCAGGTGCTACAATAGAATTTTTTTGTGCTTCCGTCATCCTTGGAATCAAAATCCCTTGTGTTGAAGAATTTAATTCTAACAATGAAGATGCATCGGGGGTACTGGTTCCAATACCCATATTTTGCTGGGAAAAAGAACATAATGGCAAACTAATTGCCGCCAAAATGATTAGCTTATTAATTGTATTTTTCATTTTTCAATGGCTAAAAGTATACAATAAGGAGATAAAGTTTCACTTCCTCTAATTCCCAATTTCCTTTCCCCCTGTTTTAGGTATTATTTCGAAAATACTGAAAAAAAGGAATTTATTTGAAACAACGATTATTATTAAATTCAGCTCATTAAATTTCAAACAGATTTTATTCCTATTCCTTTGGAAGCCCATGAAATATAAAAAACCTCAACCTATTTCTGCATATTTATTTTTTTTCCATATACATGCCATATTCATACATTCCCGGGAATTGTTATTTATAATTAATTAGGAAAATATTTTTTACTCCTTAAGTCTTAATCTTATCTTCTCAACTTCTCTTCATCGAAAAGAACTTATGCAGGATAAGATAAACAAATGCTTCGCAACCTTAAAATGCCTTCCTAATTGGAATTTGGTCGAGATCACATTAGCAGGCACCAAACTTTTCTACCTAAAATTAGAAACCAATTCTAAATTGGTAAATTTTAGACCGGGTAATTCTTTCAAGAACACTAGTTGCTATTAGGCTAAAATGATTTGCCCTCTATCAAAAATTAATATGATGAATGCCTGAAAAGTTAGAAATGCAACACATGCCAGGATACAACGGGGAGGCACTATGGTTAATAAGGATAACTATAGTTAAGGTAAAGGCACTGATATTCAAGCTTTCGAAAAACAACTTTTGCATCAGCACATGCTACTTATATTATCAAAATTGAATGAGAGAATTTATCCAATAACATGGCAATTAACTAGGAGGTTGCGCATCGGGCAACGATAGAGGCAAGTAGCCCACAGTCGCACGCGGCGCTAGCCAAGTGCGGCGAGGACTACAGCCGATAGCGTGACCCGAACGCCCGTGCAGGTTGTTTTGGATTTAATAAAAAGCTAATTGGGCGGAGGGGGCCCGCATAAAAATTATAAAAAGTCGTTTTCTCCTAATTGATTTTTCTACAGACTTAATTTATTCCAGTCGAATCACATTTATTGAAATCAAATCTTTTACACTACTATTGAACAAAAAAAGGCATCCTTTCGAATGCCTCTTTTGAATTTTATTTGAAAAAAGATTAATTCTTATAACCGGTATTAAGTAAAATTTTCACCTTACCGTTTTGACTGTCCTCCAAGGCAACGCCAATATAAACACCTTGACCTTGCAACTTTGTCAATTTCCCGCTTTCATCTAAAGTAAGGTACTCACCTTTATTAATTACTTCTCCCTTTTTCAAATTAACATAAACCATACCTTTTGACTGAAAAATATCAGTCATCAGTTGATTCGAATTAGGGTCCGGTTTGTTGTATATACCAATAAACTTATCCAAATTTTCTTTATTGGCTAGAAACCAATTTCCTCCAAGTAATTTACCATTGGTAGAACAAATAGCATCGCCGGTTTCAAAATCATGTTTCTTAGTATCAGCGTTTTGAGCATGCATGTAGGATGCTCCAAAAACAAATAGAAGTGTTAGTAGTTTTTTCATAGTGGTTAAGGTCTAATTTCGATAACATTAAGGTAAGAGTGTCCGAGGAAAAATGATTCATTGCTGCCGGAATATCCGTTTGACATCCAAAACTCTACAGCATAGGTATTACTTCCTGCTGGTGCACCACTATCATTTATTGACATATCAACATTTCCGGTAATAATGTTATATGCAACTCCTCCTTCAGAAGTCCAGGCAGCAGTTCTTCCAATTTCAGTTCCATTTCTGGTAATTCGAAATGCTATAATCTCAGACTCGTAAAAATTCAAAAAATCTGTTCTCCATTTGCCGGTAAAAGTTACTAAAACATTGGAACCGGATGTAATTGTCCTAGTTACTGTAAGTCCGGTTGCTTGAAAAGTTCCAGGCGTATAGCCTGAGTTTACAGATGCAGCATTGCTATAGGTTCCGGTATTATTACTAACCAATTGCACTTCTGTTGTGCGAGTAGCAGTCGAAATCCCTTGACCGGTAGTGGATGAACTTCCGGTTGCACCTGTGGCACCTGTGGCACCTGTGGCACCTGTAACACCTGTGGCACCTGTAGCACCATTACTTCCATTTGCTCCGGTTGGGCCGGTTGGGCCTGTAGCTCCAGATCCGGAACCGTTTAAAATAACGGAATTACCATTGCTTATGGAAAGTGTGTTTGTGCCTGAATTAAATGATAAGGTCTGAACATCTGGACCAGTTGGACCTGTTGGGCCGGTTACACCATCAACACCTGATGGACCTGTAACCCCGGTAGATCCGGTGGCACCTGCTAATCCGGTTGCCCCTGTTACCCCATCTGCTCCGGAAGGTCCTGTTGCTCCTGTTGCTCCGGCAGCTCCAGTTGCACCAGCGGCTCCGGTTGCTCCGGTTAAGCCTGTAGGTCCGGTAACACCATCTGCTCCGGAAGGACCAGTAACTCCCGTTGCACCAGCGGCTCCGGTTGCCCCGGTCAATCCGGTTGGCCCGGTTACGCCATCAACACCTGATGGTCCAGTTACCCCGGTAGCACCAGCTGCTCCAGTTGCTCCAGTTGCTCCTGCGGTTCCTGTAGCTCCAGTTGCTCCAGTTGCTCCAGCCAGGCCGGTAGCCCCGGTTGCTCCAGCCACTCCAGTTGCTCCAACAGCGCCTGTTGCGCCTGCAGCTCCAGTTGCTCCGGCCACACCGGTTGCCCCGGTTGCGCCAACAGCTCCGGTTGCGCCGGTTGCACCTGCAGCACCAACTGAACCAGCAGGTCCTGTTGCACCTGTTGCTCCCGCCAAGCCATTACTTCCGGTTGGTCCGGTTGGTCCGGCAGGGCCCATTGAAAAAACCCAAACCGTGCCATCAAAATACCAAAATCCAGCTTGGTTATTGGTTTGATAAATTAATAAACCTGTGGCAGGTGAAACAATCGCATTCTTTTGTGCTTCCGTCATCCTGGAAATTAACAAACCTTGATTGGTTGAATTTAACTCAAGTAAAGAGGAAGGGTCGGGATTGGCTGTACCAACTCCCATGTTTTGCTGAGAATTGGCAGTGTAACCAATAACCAGACCGAAAACTGATAGTAAATAACGCTTCATTAAATGTTTAGAAAATGGGTTTGAAAAGACTGGCAAATCTAAACAAATTTAAAATAAACATTATATATTTTTTAAATACAAATTTTCTTAAAGTGTTTCTACCTTCTAGCTTGCCTATTACATTCGCCAAAAGATAATTTTTCTTGAAATAATGATTAAACAACTCCTTAGCGTTATTGCACTTACCTTACTGTTTCACAATGCTTTACCTCAAAAAAGGAACTACAAATTTGCAACTGTAATCAATCCCGAAAATGTCACCATAGCCAGAGATAAATGGGGCGTTCCTCACATTTTCGGCAAAACAGATGCCGAAGTAGGATACGGCCTTGGATGGGCAAATTGTGAAGATGACTTCGAAACTATGCAGGAATTAATCTTCGCAGGCCGAGGATTAAGTGGTAAATTGTTAGGGGTAGAAGGCGCAAAAAGAGACTTCATTTACTACTCGCTTGGAATGGACGATATAGTAGATAAAGATTTTGAAAAGAAAATTTCTCCAGAATTCAAAACTTACCTGGAAGGTTATGTTCAAGGGGTCAATAGATACGCTGAATTACATCCCAATGAAGTAAAGGCAAAAGGGGTTTTCCCGTTGGAACCAAAAGATGCCATAAAATCATATGTTTTTGCACTATCCATTATTTCCGGGGCCCATGATGACGTTAGCCAAATCATTGATGGAAATTACGAAAAAAAACCTGTTGCCATGGGTAGCAATGCCATGGCTTTTAATTCCAATAAAACTAAGGATGGAAGTAGTATTCTGGTCGTTAACCCCCATCAACCAATTTCCGGACCTTTTTCATGGTATGAAGCTCACTTATGCAGCGAAGAAGGTTTGAATGTGCTTGGAGCTATGTTCCCTGGAGGAGGTTTGGTATTTTTAGGTTCCAACCAGAACCTTGGTTGGGCACATACCTGGAATCAACTTGACTTGGTAGACGTTTTTAAATTGGAAATGCATCCAAGAAAAAAAGGATACTATAAGTTTGATGGACATTGGCAAAAATTAGAAAAATCTACCATTAAATTAAAGGTAAAATTAAATAGCTGGCTCACCATAACCGTAAGGAAAAAACAACTTTGGAGTGTTTATGGTGCCAGCTTCCAATCTAAAAATAAAAAAGATTACTTTGCTGTAAAGTTCGGAGCCAATGAGGAAATCCGCTGCTCTGAACAGTGGTATAGAATGAATAAGGCTAAAAACTTTACCGAATTCTCCAATGCTGTTAAAATGAATGCCGGCCCACGATTTAATATCGTTTATGCCGACCGATACGATACCATCATGTACATCTGTAACGGAATGGTTCCAAAACGCCCTAAAGGATATGATTGGAGCGGAATAGTTCCCGGAAACACCTCCAAAACCTTATGGAATTCATACCACGATTTCTATGAAAAACCTCTTTACATTAATCCTTCTTGCGGCTATGTTTGGAATACCAACAATACCCCGTTTAACGCATCGGGCAAGGAGTGCAACCTAAATAGCAAAAAATGGGATGATGAAGGATATTGGAATTTTGATCCGGGCGACAACAATAGGGCTGAACGATTCATGGAACTAATCAAAAAATTCGACCGAGTTGATGTTCAGGATGTAATGACTTTAAAATTCGATTACACCTTCCCCGGTAGCAGCAGATTCTTGGATTCCCTACATATCATTCAAAAAATCAATCCGGATAAATACCCCGACATTGCATCCTTATTGGATCGAATGAAAAAATGGAACAAAATAGCTGACAGAACAAACAAAGAAGCCAGCCTTTTTTTAATTTCCTTAAATTACATATTTAAAAAAGCAAACCTTTGGGATAATTCTTTTCGGTTAGGTTTTCATTTGCCCGAAGATTTATATGTGGAAGGCGTAAGATATGCCAAGGATTACCTATTAAAGCATTTCAATAGCCTGGAAGTTCCTTTAGGTGAAATTCAACAACTTAGGCGAGGCCAATACAAGGTTCCATTGGATGGAGTAGCAGACAATTTATCTCCTAACTATACCGAAGAACAAAACGACGGTTGGTACAAACCTTGGGTTGGTGATAGCTATGTTCAAATTACTAAATTCTCCAAAAACTTAACTTTTCCGGAAATTGAATCATTAATACCTTACGGAGCCAGCAATAGACCAGATTCCCCACACTATACTGACCAAATGGAATTATATGCCAACCATAAAACCAAAACCATGAGTATGGATAAAGTAAAAATTATGGCTGAGGCAGAAAAGATTTACCACCCAAGGTAAACTCTTGGCCTAGTTTGTCGTAAAATTGTACCTCATTTTTATCTAAGGTATGATTGTTGCATCATATTGTCCGGGTAAATGCCAAGATGGAAGAACCAAAGCTAGAAAATCAAGAAATCCCAATACCAAAGCCTAAAAGCCCGTGGTATAAAACCCTACTGAGGGGGCTTTTCTTATTTTTGGGATTCCTTTTTATTTTACTATTCTCTGCCTATACAGCCTTCCGTAGTCCTTTAGTTCAAACAAAATTAACCCAATTCCTAGCCAAAGAATTTTCTAAAATTATCCATGCTAAGGTTGAAATTAAAGGGGTCGATATTGAATTAATAAATAAGGTTGTTCTGGAAGGATTGTATGTGGAAGACCAACACCGGGATACCCTGGCATACATTGCAAAACTTAAAGCAGGATTGTATTCTATCGACCTAACTAACCATTTTATATCCGGTCAAAAAGTTAAAATCGAAGACCTGAAGTTTTATCTTAGACACTACAAAAACGAAGAAGACCTTAACCTGCAATTTATTATTGATGCCTTGGCCTCCAAGGATACTACCACCGACACCACCCGCACGCCTCGGTGGGTTTTTAACTTTGACGGATTATCCATAAAAAACGGGGCATTTAAGTTTAACGACTTCCGCAAAGAACGATACTCACCGGGAATGGAATTTACCTTCCTGGATATTAAAAATATACAATTGGATTTTGACCATGTTAAAATTGAAGGAGATACCATCAATGCCCACATTAATCAACTACAAGCAATGGATAAATGTGGATTTAACCTTCAACACTTTGCTGGCGAAGCTTCCGTTTCTCCCCGCTTTGTTCATGTTAAAAACCTGGAAATTAAAACTCCTTTCTCCGATTTAGATTTGGATCTGGAATTTAACTACCGAGAATGGAACGATTGGGAGGATTTCGAAGACAGCGTTAAAATGAATGCTCAAATCCGTCCTAGCCATGTCAATTTTATTGATATAGGTTTTTTTGCAAGACCTCTGTTTAGATTAGATATTCCATTAGATATTACCGGGAAAATTAAAGGTCCGGTTTCCAACCTGAAAGCTAAAAAACTGGATGTTAGGTTTGGATCAAATACCCATATCGCAGGTAATTTCGACATTTCCGGCTTGCCCGATATCGACCAAACATTCTTTACACTTGATTTCTCCACACTTACTAGCAATTATTCTGATGTAACTTCCATTCCAATCCCTCCTTATTCTGAAAACAAATTTATTCCGGTTCCTGAAATTTTTAATAAACTGGGACTCCTTCAATTCAATGGAAACTTTACAGGGTTCTACTATGACTTTGTTGCCTATGGAAACTTTCAAACCGCCATAGGGCGCGTAGAAACTGATATTTCCATGAAAAATGTTGCTAATCCTGATCTTTGTACTTATTCCGGAAAGGTTTTCACCGAAGGCTTCCAACTTGGTGTTCTAACTGAAAATGAAAATTTGCTTGGTGCCGTTACCGCTAATGTCACAGCCAATGGGAAAGGACTTACCTCCCAATCCTTGGATGCAAAAATTCAAGGAAATGTGGGTGAATTAAACTTCAACAAATACACCTACCAGGACCTAGATTTGGATGGAACTTTTATTAAAAAGACATTCCAGGGTCGGGTAATAAGCCACGACAATAACTTAAAAATGGTGTTCAATGGAAAAATGAACTTTACCGATTCCTTACCGGCATTCGACTTCCACGCAGACCTCGAAAAAGCTAATTTGGATAAAATAAACCTGTTTAAAATTGATTCCAACATCTGTGTTTCAGGAATTATTGATGTTAATTTTACCGGTAATAACATTGATAATGCCATTGGTTCTGCAACCATAGCTAAATTAAGGTATTCCCAACAAAAGGATTCAACTTTTGTTAAAAACATAAAACTTAAAATTGAGAAATTCAACCAACTTAAAACCATAACCCTTCAATCTGATGTAGCAGATGCAAACCTCCAGGGTGATTTCAAATTTGCCGACATTCCGGAAGCAGTAAATGGACTTCTATTCAAATACTTACCAAGATACAGCTCTACTTTCGAATTACTTAAATACCCTTTAAACCTCAATGCAGACCTTCAACTTAAGGATACCCGATTATTGGAAATAATGTTTGCTCCCAATTTACACTTGGTGAAAGAGGCTTCCATTAGTGCAAAATACAATTCTCAATCGGGCACATTCCTTATCAATGGAAATATCCCTTCCTTAAAAATTAATAAAAATTACTTCCAAAACATCCGGGTGGATGGAAAAAACTCTGGAAACTCGTTAGACTTGAATGTTGAAAGCGATCGTTTTGTTTTTGGAGATTCAGTTTGGGTTGATAATATTTCATTAAAAACATTAACCCATAAGGATAGTCTTGATTTTGACCTTTCATGGAAAAATACCGATTCGGTTAAAAACCAAGGTAGTATTCGCGGAATTTGCGCTTTTAACGATGGAAGAAAAATCAAATTGGATTTGCATAGTTCTGAAATTTACCTCGTCGACTCTTTGTGGAATATTTCTCCATTTTCCAAAATAGAAATTGATACCAACACCATTCATTTCAATCGTCTACAATTTAAAAGCAGAGACCAGGAATTAGTGGTAAATGGCACCATTTCGCACAACAAAAACGACATGCTAACCTTGACCATCAAGGATTTTGAATTATCAAATCTAAATGCCCTTACAAAAAATGCAGGAATTGCTTTGCTTGGGAAAATCAATGGAAGAGCTGACATTGCCGATGTTTATGACGATCTTATCGTGACATCAAACATCAAGGTCAATAAACTAAATTTAAACAAGGAATTAGTAGGTGACGGAGATATCAAAAGCATATATGATTTAGTGAATAAGGCTGTTCGAATCGACGCCGGTTTTACCCGAGACGACTATAAAACCCTTTCAGTAAATGGTTATTACTATCCAGAACGTGAAGAAAATGCACTCAACTTTGATGTGCTTTTGGAAAAATTACCTCTTAAAGTAGCACAACCTTTTACCAAAGGCATAGTTTCTAATTTGGGCGGAACTGCTACCGGTATGATTCACTTCGGTGGAACCTTCGAAAAAATCCAAACTCAAGGAACCGTAAAATTTAATCATGCTGTTGCTACCATTGACTATTTAAATACCACTTACACCTTCGACCATTCCGTTAAACTTACTCCTGAAGCTATCGAAATCAATGAACTCAAACTCCTCGATGGTGAAAAAAACGAAGGAATAGTCAATGGAAAAGTTTACCATCACCATTTTAGCAAAATTGAATTCGAACTAAATTTAAAAGCGAAAAAATTGATAGCCCTAAATACCAATGGGCTTCAAAACAATATGTACTTTGGAAAGGCCTACGTAACCGGACTCTTAAAAATGAGAGGTGACCCAAAAAACATACTCTTTGAGGCAGGATTAAAAACAGAAAAAGGCACACAGTTTAATATCCCGCTTGGAGGAACTAGCGAAGTAGGAACCATTGATTTTGTTAGGTTTGTTTCTAAAAAAGAAAAAAATATTAATCAAAAAAAAGCTACCAAGATAGATGCAACCGGAATTTCAGTAAACCTCAATTTAGATGTTACAACCGATGCAGAAGTAAAAATAATCTTCGATGAAAAAGTTGGAGATATCATAACAGGAAGGGGTACCGGCAATATTGAGTTAGGAATCAATACCAAAGGAAACTTTGAAATGTTTGGTGAATTCACTATCGAAAGCGGTGGTTATCTGTTTACGTTGCAAAACCTAATTAACAAACAATTTGTTATTGAAAAAGCAGGTACAATTAAATGGTCCGGTAATCCCTTTGATGCTGATTTAAACCTGGTTGCCAATTATCCAACCAAAGCATCCGTTTACGACCTTTTACTCGATCCCCAATACCAAACAAGTTCCTACAAAATCGATTGTAAAATGTTAATGACAGGTCGATTAATGAATCCTACCATCAACTTTGATATTGACCTGCCCAATGCAACTGCCGATATTCGTCGAAATGTAGAAAATGCCATTCCTGCAGAAGATAAAAACAAACAGGTTTTTGGTTTACTCGTTTTAAATCGCTTCTTCCCCTCCTCTACCAGCGCCAATGTTTCAGGCAGCAACTCCGTAATTGGGGCAGGAAACCAAGGTACCAGCAATGCCAGTTCCCTTGCCAACAGCACCAGCGAATTGTTGAGTAGTCAGCTCAGTAACATGCTTTCCCAAATAAGCAAGGATTTTGACGTTGGGGTGAAATACCGCCCCGGTGACCCACTTACCAGTCAGGAATTGGAAGTGCTTTTTTCAACCCAAATCTTTAATAACCGAATCAGTATTGATGGGGCCTTGGGTTATAAACAAAATAACAGCGGTGCAAGCTCCAGCCAAACCAATATACTCGGCGATATTAACGTGGAATACAAAATCACTTCCGATGGACGCTTTCGTGCAAAAGCATTCAACAAAACCAACGATGTTAATTTGGTCAATTCCAACGCTGCTCCTTATACCCAAGGAATCGGAATCTCGGTAAGAAGAGAATTTGATACTCTCGGCGAATTGTTTAAAATCTTCTTAAAAAAGAAGCAAACAGCCAACAATCCTACTTAAATAAATGTATTCAATTCTCATTCATCTTTTCTTTGCCTTTTAGAATTACCCTTTGAACTATCAACTAAAATATGGATTATTAGGAATTGTATTGACCATGATACTTTATTCGTGTAGCTCGACCCGAAGGTTGAATTCCAATGAATACCTGTTAGTTAAAAATGAAATAGTACTTAATAACCCCAAAGTATCAAAAGAAGATCTTAACTCACTTATCAAACAAAAGCCCAACCGTAAAATATTCGGTTACTGGCGATTCCATTTGATGCTTCACAATTGGGGAAGTGGTAAAAACGATTCAACAAAATTCAAACGTTGGCTTCGGAAAATAGGTGAAGCCCCGGTTGTGCTGGATTCCTTCCAAACGCAACGAACCAAGTCTCAACTTTTGGCCTATTTGAAAAATAAAGGATATTTTCATGGAAAAGTCAGCGATTCGGTTACTGTAAAAAAGAAAAAAGCTAAAGTGCATTATTACATCGAACCGGGCATTCCATACACCATTCGTAATTACACGTATGCGGCCGATGATTCCATCCTTATTTTAATTGCTCACAGCGCAGAACGTATCAATAAATTAGTATTTCCCGGACATGTTTTTGATTCGGATATCCTGGACGAAGAAAGAGCCAAACTTACCCGTGAAATGAAAATGAAAGGGTATTTTTACTTTGAAAAAGATTATATCCGTTTCGATGCAGACACCTCGGTTGGCAATCGTCAGGTTGATTTGAAATGCATCATCAATACCCCCCTCGTTCCCGATTCCATTAAACCGGATTCTCTAGTCCCGGGACACCATCAGATTTACAAACTGGGTAAAATTTTCATTCATACCCAATTTAACCCCAAAGCATTAGAATTTGGGAAACTCGATACCATCGTTTATAATGGATATATTTTCACCTACCAAAAGAAACTTAAATTCAATCCGGAAACCCTGCTCGATAATATCTTTCTGCATTCCGGACGTGGTTACCAAATAAATCAAATTGAACAAACTTACAGACGACTTGGAGACCTCAAAAACTTTCGGTTTACCAATATTTCTTTTGCTCCCGATACCAGCCGAAAAAATGAAAACATTCTCCAAACCTATATTGCATTAACACCTTCGCCAAAGCAGGCTTTTAGCTTCGATTTCCAGGGTACCAATACCTCCAGCAACCTCGGTATTTCCTTTAACGTAGGCTACCAAAACCGAAATATTTTTACAGGTGCCGAAATGCTTGAAGTAAAGCTCCTCGGCGGATTGGAAAACCAAATCGTATCCAGTAGCGTGGACCGAAGAATCTGGAACCTCCCCTTCAACACCCTGGAAGGCGGGGGAGAGATCAACCTCTATTTCCCTAAATTCATTTTGCCCTTTGGTCTCTCCAAATTGTCTCAAAGAGTTAGTGCTCCCAAAACCCAGTTAAAAACCCAATACAATTTGCAACAACGTCCGGATTTTACCCGAAACAACCTGCGATTCTCCTACGGAATTAGCTTCAAAAAAGGTAATTTCCATAAGTTTTTTCTAAACATCTATGAAATTAACCGGGTAAATGTGTACGACCAAAGTCAGGCATTTACCGACCGCCTCAATGCCATTAACGACCTGGCAGTGCGCTTTTCCTATCAACCTCACTTTACCACATCCACTAATTTTACCTACCAATACAGCAACCAAATTGTCTCCAAACTAAGAAGCTTTTCTTACTTCCGTTTTTACCTTGAATCCGCCGGTAGCACGGTTTACGGAATTGCCAAATTAGCCAAAGCCAAAACCGATACGTCCGGAAATTACCTCATTGGAGGAATTCCATTTTCACAGTATATCAAAACCGAAATCGATTACCGGCATTATTTTATCATCAATACCTGGAGCCAATTTGTTGTTCGATTTAACGGTGGTTTAGGAATTCCTCTTACCAATTTAAAAACTCTTCCGTATGAGAGTAACTTTTTCGGTGGTGGAGCCAATGGTATCAGGGCCTGGAAATTTAGGCGTTTGGGTCCGGGTTCATCCGAAGCCTCCCTGCTCGATCAGTTTGGAGATACCAAACTGGAATTCAATGCAGAATACCGTTTTGGAGTTTACAAATTCTTTAAAGCTGCCCTTTTTGCCGATGCCGGAAACGTGTGGTTTACCCCGTGGAATGCCATTAAAAGTCCGAAAGGAACCTTTGCCTTTAGCCGCTTTTACAAGGAAATTGCAGTGGGTGCCGGCTTAGGCTTGAGACTTGATTTTAACTTCTTCATCATCCGTTTAGATGTTGCCTTAAAACTTCATAATCCGGTAAAACCCGAAGGTCAACGTTGGTTCTCTGACTTGACTTACCAAAAAGACGAAAATTCACCTGCTAAATTTAATATCTTAAAAGTGCCTGAATATCAAATCGGTATTGGTTATCCTTTCTAGTATTTCTTCAAGAAAAGCCTATTTT
Source organism: Bacteroidia bacterium (assembly GCA_019695265.1). Lineage (NCBI taxonomy): Bacteria > Pseudomonadati > Bacteroidota > Bacteroidia > Bacteroidia bacterium. Next base: position 19,151 of record JAIBAJ010000019.1, read on the forward strand.
CTAAACTTCATTATCCTATTCGTAAAGGTATTTTTAAAAACTAGTTGGCGGGTCCCATTCGCCTACCAGCCGGTATAAAAACTCCAACTGAACTACAAGGCTCATGGTCGGGCTATCGGCTGTAGTCCTCGTCAACCGCAGTACCGAAAGGATTCGGTACTGCGGTTTCCTGTGGGCTACTTGCCTCTATCCCTACCCGAAAGAAGGTGCAAGTTCGAACCACCATACATGATCCAAAAGGAACAACCATCATAAGCTTAAATTAATACAATAGTCAAAAATCAAATTTACATCGATATTATTGACAATTAAAGTTCAAAAAACTATACTAAGGGCTTGCACCCGGGGCAACGATAGAGGCAAGTAGCTTTAAGGCAACGCAGCGATTAGCGGAGTTGTCTTAAACTACAGCCGAAAGCGTGACCCGAACGCCTTGCACAAAGTATGAATTTTGCAACTATTTGGTTGGCGGAAGGGGGCCCCCCAACTTATAATAAAAGAATATTTAAACTGAATTTATTCGTTAAAAAAAACCGTAGTTGCACCCATTCCATACCGATTATAATCTCCATTGGTAATTGTTACCGCCGGATAAGTACGTAAAATTTTCAATGTCTCCTCTTTTAATACGCCGGCACCAACCCCATGAATAAAAGTCACCTTTTGGGTGTGCTCTGCCATTGCCCGATCCATCACACGCCTCACTTCCTTGAGCTGAATCATCAACTTTTCGTGGTTGCTTAGTCCCACAAAATAGGTTTCCAGCTTTTCAATGTGCAAATCTACCTCCAATTCTACCTTCACAACCGGAACCAAACGAGGGGCAGGAACCTTGATTTTGGGCTTCTCCATGGTAATCGGATGTGAAACTATTTTCTTCTCGGCAGCCAAAACCAATAAGGGTTTTGAAAAATTAGAATAGTCTAGAAACAAATTGGAATTGAATAACTTAGGTGACTTTACTTTCAACAAATCATCTACCACCTCCACTGATTTTTTAATAGGCAAATGATAGGCAATTGCCTGCAAGGAAATCGTTTTCAAGTCACCTAAATCTTCCGGAAAGAAAGTAGAAACGATGCAATTTGAAAGGGCATCAATGGAGCCATGAAAAAGCGTATACCAATTCCCTGCCTTCTCTGAACGAATAGAAAAATAATAAGGCCAAGGATCAGAATTAATTAAAAATAAATCCCAATTCTGAATGGAATTTGATTGTTTATTCTGAACAAAACCACATTTAAGATGAGACAATTTATGGACTTTATTCAATTGAAAACTATCGTTTGAAACAGATTTTAAATCAGGTATTGAAATAGGCTTAACAGCCGTAACAGGCTCGGGTTTATTCGTACTTAGAGGTACAGGGGCTACTTGAGAGGGTGAAGCAAGTGATTTGGCGGACTTTACTTTTACCAACTGACTTAGGGGATAAGGAACTTCAAATCCCAAGTCATTTTTAACAAGCACCGACACTTTATCGAGCAAACGAATGATCATTCCGTGCCCTTCCTCATTTAAAAACCTAACCTCGTCACCCGGAGAAAACATGGCACAAATATAAACCAAGCCCTACTTTGATTTCCATCAGGGTTTGTAAAATAAACATAAAAACCTCTTACTTTTGAAGTATCAATTAAAATACAACCCAACATGAAAAAGCTATTAACCTTAATTATCCTGCTCGTTTCCAATCAGTTATATAGCCAGGACACCTTATACTTTTTGGGTGGAAGTAAAGAAATAGCCAAGGTAGATCAGGTAAATCCGAAAGAGGTTCATTACCATTTGTGGAACTTACCCAATGGTCCGGAAATCATTGTATTGCGAGGAAAATTGGAAAAGATTGTATTTTCAAATGGTATGCCCATGAAATTTAACAGTGCCGAGGATAAAGCGTTGCAAAAGAAAGTGTTGAAGAATCAGGTTATGACTGATTTTAATAGAAATACAGTTGGAATTAACTTAGCAGAATTGTTTCTTTTCAGAATTGGAGGAAGTTACGAGCGAATTTTAGGAAAAAAAGGGTGGTTTTCCATTCGAGTGCCATTTTCCGTTTCATTAAAAGACAAAAAAGCTACGTTTAGAGAAGAAGTTTCTTACTACCCTTACTATGCCGACTATGCTTATGAATACGATAATGGTTACGAAATGGGAGGAAGAAATTATTCCATGTATATCCCAAGGTTAGGCAATTCCTCCAATTTTTCACCGGCAAGTATGGTTTATGAATTAAGTTCCAAAGATATTTACCTCAATTATGGCAATTCGTTTTATACCGGATTGGGAGGCAGATGCTATTTTGGAGGACAAAAACGTAAAAATTTTTATTTAGGACTAGAGTTTCAAGGTGGTATGTTTACGTATAGTTTGCAAAACCTTTTGAGTACTTCATACGATAGCAATGGAGACCTGATTTCCGTTAGCTGGGAAAACACTCAAGGCAAGGTAGGGAGCATGTTTGGCTATTTACTTGAAATTGGCGGCAGAATTAATTCCATGCAAAATCGGCTTAGTTTGAGTATTGGTGCAGGTTTTGGACAACGTTTTCTTTTCAATGTACCCACCCAATCAGGCAATAGAAACAATGGATTTCCATTTTTGTTCAACAACCTTACGTTTCAGCCACACCTGCAACTGGGTTATAGCTTTGGTAAAAGCAAACAAGCTAAATAGGGTCAGCTATAAACACCCAATAGATTCATTATAAATTATCCCGAAATTGTCATTTGAAACGAACCCCGAGCTAGTGATAGTTAGGTTTTCTTACCAATTAAGATTACTTGAAAACCTTACTATCACTTGTCTTGAAACGTAGTTTAAAATTTCTAATGACAATTTTAGGATTATTTAAACCGTAATTTTAATCATACTAGTGCAAGGTTTTGAAATAGATTTTCAGATTTCCTTGCATCCATATTCTTCGAAGATTACTTTGGATCGTTAGTCAGAAATACAGCATCTGATTCGTTGCCTGTTGTTCGCAGTATGAAGTATACAGCTTCACCATGGCGCCTTGCATCTGCTGAAATTCTAACTTTTTCAGCTAACCCTAAATAGGTTGGGATAAACCTAAATCCGGCATTAGAAATCTATTACAGCTTCCAACTGCTTCAAATACAAGGTTTCAGAACAATTTATAAAGCTGAATTTGGGTCAAAAGAAACTTAAGCAATTTAGCACGTTCAATCCCAAAGCGGATTTATTTTCAGAAAAACCGAGTTAGGAGGAAGCATTCTTCCATTGATCATACCCAAGTTCTTGCCATGGCATACCCCGGTTAAAGCGATAAGGCCATGGATAAAGGTTTTCGCCTTGGTCATCCTTCATGGTTCTAACATCCCCTTTAATACTCCCAGGATTTCCAACGAAGAAAGAAAAGGCAGGCAAGTTTATATTAACGTTGCTCATACTACCAACCAGGCAATTATCTTGAATTATTATTCCGGCATGGATGACAGAATGTACACCTATTTGAGAATACTCCCCAATGCTAGGACCCTGAACCAGATGAGTTGGAGGAAACTTATCGTTGGTAAGCACCACAAATGGATAAATCATCACAAAATCGTGCAATTGACTGAACTGACAAATATGCACATTGCTGTGAAGTCTTACATAATTTCCAAATTTAGATTCACCCTGAATATCCGACAAGGTACCAAAGGAGACATGATGCCCAATTTGGTTATTTTCACGGATGGTTACATGATGACCACAAGCAAAATGCTCACCGATGGAATTTCCTGCATACACAACGGTATTACTTCGAATGAGTGCATTTGCACCGATTAAGGTATCCGGATGCATATAATCAGGATTTTGATAATAGGCCTGAAGCGGTTCACCAAGGGTACAATTGTCGCCAATATAGGAATGGGGACCGATTTTTACCCCATCATAAATTTTTACATTTTGTCCAATATAAACGCTTGGATGTATTTCTACATCCTTCCCCGAACGAATATGAGCATAACGTGTACTCAATTAATTTCAGAATAAAACTTGTGCAAAATTATAAGTACCCAAATTCGATTATATAAATGAGTTTCACCGGCAAAAAAACGGGCTTTTAGCTTTTCAACAACTTCGTACTTTACCCAACCTGTATGTTCAATTGTTGACTTACTCAGGTATTGATCAATTAAAAACTTCAAATCTTTTTGCAACCATTTTTCCAAAGGGATAGAAAATCCCCATTTGGGTCGGTCAAATATTTTTTGAGGCAACAATTCAAACAAGGCCTTTTTCAATAGGTATTTTGAAATACCTTGTTTCCACCGAAGGCTTTCGTCCAAACTGTAGGCAAATTCTACCAAGCGGTAATCTAACAGAGGACAACGCGTTTCAAGGGAGTAACGCATGGATGCCCGATCCACTTTAACCAAAAGATCATCCTTAAGGTAATATCCTGCATCAAAAAAAGATTGCCATTCCGGCCAGGATAGGGAATCAGGTTTGGAGATAGAGTCAAAATCCAGTATAAGCTTTGTTGGGTTTACCAACAATTCGGAAAGTTCAGTTCTAGAAAAAAGCGATTGTTCTTGTGAAAAAATATGAGAGCATCGTTCATGAAGTTGATTGTATTTGAACAATTCGGAAACCCTTTTGAAGCGATTATTTCCGAGTGACAAGGCCATTCCTATTGGAGATCTAAAAAGCTGCACCAATGGATTAGAAAGTCTTTTAGCCCAAACATAGGAACCATAACCTAGAAACAACTCATCACCACCATCGCCAGAAAGTGTCACTGTAACATGCTTTCGAGCTAATTTGGAAACTAACAAAGTTGGGAGAGCTGAACTATCTGAAAACGGCTCGTCGTAGACGTTACCCATTTCAGACACCAAACCCAAGGCATCTTGTTCAGTAACTGTAAATTGATGATGATTGGTTCCAAGGTGATTGGCTACTTCTTGGGCATATTTGCTTTCGTTATGTTTAGCATCAGTAAACCCGATAGAAAAGGTATTTAATTTACCTGAAACATGTTTAGATGCAATGGCAGTTACCAAACTACTATCAATTCCACCACTAAGGAAAGTACCAAAAGGCACATCGCTGATTAGGCGGTAAGCAACCGAAGTATGAAGGAGTTCCTTTAAGGTATTAAAAGCAAGCTCTTCATCTTGAATTTTTGGTTGGGAAAATACGGTTTGAAGCTCCCAATATTTCTCCATACGAAAGGTATTACCATCATAAACGCCGTATGACGCCGCAGGAAATTTTTGCACCTCCTGAAAAATGGTAGTTGGTTCAGGAATATAACCCAGGTGAAGAAAATCTTGAATGGATTGGGAATTAACTGTCAGTTTCAAACCCAAGCTTTTCAGTTTCAAAGATTTTAACTCCGAGCTAAAATAGAGAGTTCCATTCTGAATGGTATAAAACAAGGGCTTTTTACCTAGCCTATCCCGAAAAAAATGGAGTTTACGTTCCTGCTTATCCCAAACAATGAAAATAAACATACCATTAAATTCCTTCACACAGGCGGGACCCAGTTTAGAAAACAGTTCCAAAATCACCTCCGTATCACCTGAAGTCTTGGTTTCAAGAGAGTACTTTGATTTAAGTTCGTTGTAATTATATATTTCTCCGTTAAAAATGGTAATATATCGGCCATTGTGACTAAGCATAGGTTGATTAGCCGAAGTGGATAAATCGATAATACTTAATCGTCTATGTCCTAATCCGATACCATTTTCTTCAAACAAACCTTGAGAATCAGGCCCCCGATGTTGGATACAAGTTGCCATTTGCGACAAGGTATCCGATGGCAAAGTTTGTTTTGAATAATATCCTACTACACCACACATAACAATTAGCCTAATGATTTAATCATGTTAGCAAGTAATTCAGCCTGAAAGCGGCGATTATATTTATCCAACAAAATTGGATGATGAGAAACTTCACCGGTTTGAGTCCACTCATCATAATATTTATCTAAAGCAGTAGTAATTTCTTCTTTGTAGGAAAAAACATCTCCACCTTTTGATTCCATTAATATATTCTCAAGTACCCCTTTATCATTTTTCACCAAAAGAATTTTCCTTTCAGAAAGCAAGTATTCAAACACTTTTGCATGGAGTGATTTTGCTTTTTCATCGGTCAAAAGCAAGAGCAGGTTCGATTCTTTCAATTTTGTTAATACCTTCTCATGAGGAATCCGTGGTGTAGTTTTGATAAATGGAAGAAGAAAATCATCATATTTAATTAACCGATCTTTCTGTTCCGGATAAAACTCAATACCTAAAAAGAGTAATTGAACATTGGTCAGGTTTCGGTTGATAATAAACTGTTTAAAACCATCCAGAAATAGCTCCAATTGGTGGTATGGATAAAGAATACCGGCATAGGTTATAGTAAATACATCCTTTCGTTGACTGATATTTTGAACATTTTCAAACAAGCTGGTATCGTAGCCATTAAAAACCACTTTTACATCTTTATGAGAATACTTCTGTTTAAAATCTTCTGCATAGGTTGGCGATGCATTTGTTATTATGGAAACGCTATCCAAATATTTCTTTTCACAATATTCAAAAAACTTATTTACGAGAATCTCAATAGGAGTTTTTGGAATGTTTACTGAATTGGTAGTCCAACCATCACGGTAATCTGAAATCCATGGAATGTTGTTTTTAATTGATAATTCGTAAGCGTACTTAAACAGGAAGAATGGTTCGCCTGTAGCAATGATAACATCACAACCATCATAGTCAATTACCCTTTGACCTTGCTTTTGAAACAAAAAAGTATTATCGGAACCACTGGAAATAAACTTTGCTACTGAATAATAAAAGGTTAGGAACCTTCGAATAAAGTTCATTCGATCCATCCCAAATTTTAATATTACCTTATCCCTCAAATTTGGAAAGTAAGGAACTCGAATAATAGTTCCATTCTCTAGATTAGATCTTGTTTCGAAATTTTGTTCAGAGCCTCTTACAACATCCACCGGGCTTTGTTTTGCACTATCCCATTGCCTTGTGATTACAATAGGATAAATTCCGAATTCATGAAAAAACTTAAACCAGCTAAAAGGTCTTAAAGCTCCAATAGAGGTATAAGGAGGAAAGTCATGAGCCAAAATAATGACTTTCTTCATTTCAGAAGCAAAATCTGGCAGATAGAACTGACTAAGAATTTTATGTAAAACAGCCGTTGATTCCTTTCGGGTATATTTGTTTTGAAATTCTTGGTTAGAAATTAAAGTTTCGTATCTTTTTGATTCATAAATTTGGTACAACTCATTTAGCTTAGTAAATGCATCTTCAGAAGTATTACTAATTTGACCAAGATTATAACCAGATAAGGTATTCTCAATAATATCTCCATCAGAAGGACAAGCTAAAATTGGTTTACCGAAGCCAATATATTCATATAGTTTACTGGATGGGATTCCTACTAAATTCTTGTGAGAAACCATCAATAATAGATGGGCATTACTTTGAATTCTGAAAACTTCTTGCTTAGAAACCCTTGGGGTAATTTCAACAAAACTTTCATATCCGGAAAGGAATTTATAAATACGCTCTGCTTGAATTTTATCAAATAATAGACCTGGGAAATAAATTTTTATATTCTTCTTTTCCCTATTCAAATCCACCAATTTTTTAAAGGCTTTCAAAAAAATCTCAATTTCTTGAGTGGTATATAATGAACCATTGTAAACAATTGAAAACGGAAGATTTGCATCCTGAATAATTGGAGTTGCATTTATTGCAAAATCTTCCTCAAAAAAACCATTTAACATTACATAACCCGGTCTTTTTACAAATTCAGAAATTTTGACTTTATAGGCTTCAGATACTGAAGTTATTGCTTCCGCAGTACCTACCCATTTCTTTTCACTGTAAATCTTTAACCTGTTAAATGCCAAATCAATAAGTCCAAATTTTTTATTAAAATCAGACGTGTTCCAATCATCTCTATAATCTGCCAACCATTTTATTTTATGTTTTTTTTGAAGGAGATAACCAAACCTGAAAAGAGTAAATGGATTAGCAGTTACCACCAAATACCTGATATCCTTATTCTTTTCTAAATACTGATCGGCAAAATCAAAGATATTCTTAAAGGGTATAAAAAAGTTGGTGAAATTCTCAGAAACCAACTCCAAAAAAGTTAAAATTCGTCTCCAAAAACCATATTTTGACTCCCCGTAATTTACAAAAAGTTTATCCCTTAAGCTACTGTCGTAAGGGAGATAATACACTTCATACCCTTCATTTTTTTCATGAACAACCTCTACACCTGAGGGTTTTAATACATCCCGAGGAGTACTTATGGGAATATCCCAATTTCGGGTAATAATAATCGGATAATACCCAAAGGTCTTTAGGTATTTTGCCCAACCAAAAGCCCTTTGTGAGGCAGTAAGATTACAGGGTGGAAAAAAATAAGAGAGAATTAGTACTTTTTTCATAGTTAGGATTCGTCCGACTTGTTGCTTAATGAATTCATGTGAATTTTCATTCAATCCATAATTATAGTACCTCTTTCATCTCGAGAACTCCTTTCCAATTAGAAAGTTTAAGTAGCAGTTTATTTTTCTTAGGAATACGGTTTTTAAGCGGACTCAAATTAAATGTAAACCAAGTCTGCTTGGAATCTTTACAATTCTCCAATTGGGAAGAATGAACAAGAATTAAATTTGTTCGAGGCGGCATGGATTTTTGAATATTTCCATCATTCATCAAATCAAAATGAAAGCCATTACATCCTCCTTGGAAAGAAATTTTAACCAGCAATAAACTATCATTTTTTACAAATGCAGTATCAACACTAAAATCCGGTTCTATGGAATGAACAAAACCAGGTTGTATTTGCAAATACTTCTCAGGCGCTGTGTCACCCAATCCGGTTTTGGCTTGATGCCCCGATTTACAGGAATAAGCCAAAACCAGTATGGCAAGAATGCCTCCTTTTAATAGATTGGAAATCTGCATTCCTATTCTTTTACAAATTTCTTAACAAGTCTTTGACCATTTATTTCCATTTCAAAAAAGTAGAATCCCTTTGACCAATTAGAACAATCCAAAGAAATAGCATTGGTGCCTATTCCAGTAACAGAATTGATGATTTTTTCTCCAACAATGTTTCTAATTTGAACATTCGAAAAAATTCCACCGGTGGAATGAACCTCTACAATCGTTGAACCTGGATTAGGATACAAATCAATTCGTTTTGACAAATCTTCCAAACCAATAGCTGAGTCAGTCCTTAAGTTAATATTGTCTAAATACAAATCATTACCATACCCATTTACTCCTTGGAAGCGAATCAAAACACTAGACGAACCTATATAAGAATCTAAATTGATGGTTTCGGTTCTCCACTGACTAGCAGAAGGAACAAAATTAGAATTGGTAACATTAGAGCCTCCATTGGTTGCTAATTGAGTATTTCCTTTCTGATAAACATAAGTCCATGATCCTCCACAATCGGCAGAAACCAACACATTTAAGCTATCGAAATTGGTATTACTGTACCTGGCATAGGCCACATCAAAAGTTAGCACCACCGGTGATTGTAAATTAGTAAAGTCGGCATAAGGAAGGTTCAAATTATCCTTTGCCCCATCACTTTGGTAATCGAAAAATGCAATTTTTGCTGAAGAAGAAGAGTTTCCAAATCCACCGGCAAGAGTCGTTCTTTCCCAAGTAATATCGGCATCATCATTGTCGATGGAATACCCTGCCGAAGGAAAAGTACCTGCTTGAAATCCCTCTGCAATTGGTAAGGCTACCGGACTTGGCACCAATAAAGTCACTGTTACATTTCTCGAATTATTATTGGAATTTTCATCGCTAACTCCATTTACAGCTAATAAATTAAAACCAATAGCGTTTGATCCGGCATTTAAATTTAATGCTGGCACGTTGAGTGTTGTTGAAGCTCCCGAAGCTAAACTTGGACCTGAGTAAGTTACGGTATCAACCGGTACGCCGTTCAATGTAATTTGAATAAGAGCCGAATTCACTGCATCCGAACCATTGTTTTTAAATGTAAAAACAGGATTGATTGTTTCTGTACATGTTACCAACCCGTTTCCTGGTGCGTTTACCGATTGAATACTTCCATCCAAGGTATAGGCAATTGCATTGGGATCATAGGTATCAACAGTTAATGGTGCTAAATTTTGAGGATCTAACCATTCTTTAAGTCTGGTCGCAGAGGAGGATCCAGCATCCCAAGAAACAGAAAATTTACCATAATAATCATTCAATTGACTGGCCGAATTGCCACAGGCAGATGGTCCACCATACAATTGACCAATAATTCGATGGTTAGGATCGAACAACGGAGAACCACTGCTTCCAGGTTCAGTTACTCCTAAGGTCCATTGTCCCACTCTCCAACATTCTATATTACTATAAGTACCGGAAACAGTTTGGTTTTGAGCTTTAGAAATCTTCTTTATATCGCCGCTTGGATGATGGATACAAAAGGAGGAATCCACTACCACTCCTTCCCTACTCCAACCTGCATAAACTGCGTTGTAACTTGCCGGTGGTGCGGAAGAAAGTTCCAACAATGCAAAGTCGGAACCTGCATTGTGCGCCCGATAAACAGATCCTGTGATTGATTGAGAAGTTGGACCAGTAGTACCCGAACAGGTAGAACTTTCATAATTAAAGCGAAAAATCCATTGGGCAACATTGTCGGAACCATCCGAAGTGCAATGATTGGCAGTTAAAAAATAAGGAGTGCCGCTTTGTGGTACATCATTTATCATTGAACCGGTACAAAACCCACTACCACCCACTACCAAAATACAAACAGCTCTTTTTTCCGTTTGCCAATCATCACCTTGGGGACAATTAATATTCACATTGCAAGCACCTGATGCAGCTTGATTGTTGGCATTTTTTTCTTTTAAATAGCTAAACACATCCCTGTAACCATGAACAACCTGATTAATAGAAATGACTCCATTACCTTTTTCCGATTTTGGTTCGATGTATTCTAGAACAGCCACATTTCCGGGTAGTAAATCGGTTGCAAAAAGTTGATCTTCCCTGTTGTTTTCACTTGTAAAAGCCCCCAATACAAATTGATGGTCTTCTGAATAAATAAAGAACTTACCTCCAGTGGGCATAAAGAACTTATTGTACAAAAAGTTTAAACTCAATGCTCCTTCAGAACGAATAGCCAATCGCCAAATTCTATCTCCATTTGGCAAGGTTTCCCACAATCCTGCATTTTGAAGATTGATATCTACATCGATGTTAGCACCAAAACGATAGGGTTTCATCTTCCCTTTGTTAAGTTCATCTTCTTGTTTAAGAAATTCTATATCTACTCTCGGCATAACCCGAACGGGTATTTCCTGAACCAATTTTCTGGCGTTAAAAGAAACTGGTATTCCACCTTGGGAAATTTGAGCCTTTACAGAAACTGTAGAAGCAATTAATGCAAATAAGGCAATTCGGGTAATTGTTTTATTCATTGTAATATATCGGGTGGTAAAAATACGAAATTAGAAAGAAAGAGAAAGGTCAAATTGTTCCCTCTAAAAGTGCAATAAAAAGACAGAAAACAAGTTGACCTTTCGAAAAAGCTTATTTGGATAGAAACTCCAAAATCTTTGGATCCAAGGGAGAAACTCTACTATCATAGTGAGCTACCAGATTCCCCTTTTCATCAATTAAAAATTTATTGAAGTTCCAAGATACCTTATAGTCCTGAACTCCATTTAAATCCTTGGAACACAACCACCTGAATAAAGGATTGCAATCTGTTCCTTTAACACTACTTTTTTCCATTAATGGAAAAGTAACGCCATAATTCTTTTGGCAAAAATCGGCTATTTCCGAATTGGTTCCCGGCTCTTGACCCATAAAATTATTGGCAGGGAATCCAATAATAATAAAATTCTGATCCTTATACTTTTGATAAAGGGCTTCCAGCTCCTTGTACTGAGGCGTATAACCACATTTACTGGCTGTATTAACAATTAGGACTTTTTTTCCTTTTAATTGAGAAAAGCTATACTCCTTACCATCCAAAGCTTTGAACTTAAAGGAATAAAAGGAAGGTTTTTGGGCAAATAGGTTTCCTACCAAAACCATTGCCAGCAGGGATAAAATAATTTTTTTCATTTGTTAAATGTTGTTGTTTTTTAGATGGGACAAAATTGCACTTTTTTTACTTTCTAAGCTCATTCAATTCGTTAGATACCGTTTCCATTAAACGGCTTATATTTTCCGGAGAAAAATCAAACTTCACTCCAGCAGCCTTATAAACTTCCGGAATAGATTTGGTATTACCTAAACTTAGGGCTTCTTTATAGTTTTTTAGTCCTAAACTTTCATTGTTCCGGTAGTTTTGCCATACCGCCAAAGCCCCCAATTGCGCAAATCCATACTCGATATAGTAAAAAGGCACTTCATAAATATGAAGCTGGTTTTGCCATTTTTTAGCCTGATAGGCTTCATAACCTGTCCAATTTACCAAAGCATCTACCTTGGAATTAATGGAAAGCCAATAAGCCCCCCTTTCTGCATCAGTATGATTAGGATTGACATAAAGCCAATGTTGGAATTTATCCACGGTGGCAATCCAAACCAAACCTGTAACAATCTTTTCCAATTGCTCAATTTTAGCCTTCTTTAAATCTTTTTCATTTTTATAAAACCTGGACCAATGTTCCATAGTTATCAATTCCATGGACATGGAAGCAAGTTCTGCTACTTCAGAAGGCATTCCTTTAAAATAGGTCAATTCTAAATCCCTGGTTAAAAAGGAATGAACAGCATGTCCGGCCTCATGAACAAAGGTCACTAAATCGCGTTGAGCCCCAACCGAATTCATAAATATAAATGGAACTCCGGTTTCATATAATGGGTAATTAAATCCTCCGGGTGCTTTACCCGGTTGACTTTCCAAACTAAGATGTCCCATTTCTTCCATAGTGGCAATACACTGACCAAAATAGGAATCAATATCCGTCAAGCAAGCAATACACCCTTCCAGCATTTCCTTTCCCGATTCAAAGGGCGTTAATGGCTTCCCTCCTACAGGCTCAGCATCCATGTCAAAAGGTCTTAGTTCCGGCAAACCAAGTTTCGATTTCTTGTTCTCCAGTATTTGACTATAGACAGGAACTACAAACTTTTCAACCGAGGAATGAAAATCTTCGCAATCTTTGACAGAATAATCAAACCTACCCAATTCGTCAAACATATAATCCCTGAAGTTGGAATAGCCTGCATTTAAGGCCAATTGATTACGCATTTCCTTTAATTCATCAAACAACTTATCCAATTCAGCAGCATGTTCCAAGCGTTTTGATACCAGCTTATTAAAAACGACTTCCCTTTCCCTTCTATCCGGATTTTTCAGCATAAAACTGGCTTTCTGCATGGTTAACTTTTTTCCATCATGCTCAATTTCCATGCTTGCTTGAATAGTGCCGTATTTTTGAGATTCGGTTGTTAGCCTTGCTTTTAGTGGAATGTTTTCTTCTCTAAAAAGCCTAGCTTCCATTTCAAGCCCTTTTAAGTATACCGAATAAGTTGAAGGATCCAATTCCTTAATTAAAGGAGAATCCAAAAATTTTTTGTTCAAATCATTTGATACAAGTGCAAATTTTGGCGATATATCTTCAATAAAGCTATTGAATTTTTCAGCCAATAATTCATCTCTGGTATCAATATTCATCCGAATATATCGCCAGGCAAGTTCTTCTTCCATAGCTGCATCCAATTCACTTCTATCTGATAACCAAGTTTTCAAATCGGATAATTGAACTAACTTCCTATTTTGTAAACTTTCAACAAATGGTAGAACTTCATTCCAGTCATCCAAATGGATGTTGGCGGGTAAAAACACCCTTTCCTTTTGCAAGGCTATGCTTGTATTTTCCATAATACTAAAAAAAAAGGAGGCAAAATGCCTCCTTATCTATAGGTTTAACTTCATTAACCGGTTTTTCTAACACCTGTCGATTTAGGAACTTTAGGTGCTTGTTTTACTGGCTTAGCGGCTTTTTCCGGAGCCTTTGATTTTACAGTACTTGCTTTTTTATCTGACTTTGCTACAACTTCCTTCTTCTCCTCCGCTACTTCCTCTGCCTCTTTTGAAGGAACCAAAGCTCCTGCACTTAGAAGCAAATTAAACCAGGCAAACAATTTCTTTAAATCTGAATTATATACTCGTCCGCGGTCAAAATTTGGCAGTACTTCTAACAAATAAGAAGCTAAAACCTCTGGATCTGATTTAGAATCAAGCGTTGTCTCTCCATTTGTTTTTTCATAAATCTTACCGAAAACTTCCTTTAAGGGAGTATCACCATCTACACAAAAAATACTGATGTCTTCCAAAGCCAATACCTTTTGATTAGCATAAGCCGGAATTCTTTTTTTGTCTACAAGCGACTCCACTATTAAACCATTTTTGGCTTGAGAAATAATCTTGTAGAGTCCTCCCTGACCAGAAATTGAAACGTAACCTTTTAAATCCATCCGAATAAAAATTGAGAGGCAAAGTTAAGCAAGTTTTGCCTTAACCTTAACTAAGTCAAAAAATTCATTGCAATTAGCAAAATTCTTCGAAAGCAGCCTTTAAGTTTCCGGCAATCATTTCGGCAGATCGTCCTTCAATATGGTGACGCTCCACAAAATGAACCAATTGTCCGTCTTTAAACAAAGCGATGGCCGGCGATGAAGGAGGATATGGTAAAAAGTGTTGACGTGCCTGAGCAACAGCCTCTTTATCAAAACCTGCAAATACAGTAGTTAATTTAGAAGGTTTTTTTTCTGTTGTTTGCAAAGCCAACTTTACACCCGGGCGAGCTGCACCTGCGGCACATCCGCATACGGAATTAACAACCATCAAATGAGTTCCTTGGGTGCTTATGGCAGTTTCTACTTCTGCCGGAGTGGTTAAATCTTCAAATCCTGCTGAAACTAAATCAGCTTTCATTGGCATAACAATTTGTTCTGGATACATAACTAATTTTTTTGCAAAGGTAAAACTAGATTCCTAAATCTGTCATGCCAATGATTGTTAAAGAACTCCATGATCTTGAATTTCAATACTTAGTAAACCAATACAAGTTGAGCAATCTTCACCGGACTTTTTCCTGTACAGTTAATTCTTAACCAAACCATTTACTCTGATTTAATGCCAATGCTTTTTTGAGAAATAGTACAAAACTCCATTGAAATTTAATGGCATGTACCGATGCTTATGCTATTTGCGACCCTTTAATCGAGACCTAATCGGAAGATGCTGAAAAACACACCAATTATTTATTTTCAATTACTTAAGTTCTTAATAGCCCCGGCTGGTTGCATTGATTTTTCTTAAAATACCACGAATTCATTGCAGGACAAAGATAGATACCGTGATACCGGACAATATATAGTCCAATTATGCTTCGAAATAGTTAGCCTAAACATCTTTTGAATTGGAAAAACATGTTGGATTAGAAAATAAACTTGGAGGTTGCGCATCGGGCAACGATAGAGGCAAGTAGCTCCAAGCCAACGAAGCGGTTTAGCGGAGTTGGCTTGGACTACAGCCGATAGCGTGACCCGAACGCCCGTGCAGGTTGTTTTGGATTTAATAAAAAGCTGGTTGGGCGGAGGGGGCCCGCATAAAAAGTATTAAAAAAAACTTGTCGTTTCCTTACTAATTAACTTTTCGGCATACCCCAAATAAACTATAGAATATTTGCAATTCGGTTTATATGCCAATACAAATCGGTATAAAATGAATGAGAGAATAAAAAACCTAGTCCAAAGTTGTTCATTTGTTAATATCCATTAGCCAGGTTTTGCCAACTTGTTAGTTTATTAAATTAAATGCATTGATTACTTTTGCCCATCTTCTGATGATGAACAAGACTCCTAATTTTTTCCGGTTACTTGCCGGGTTTGCTATTCTTATTTTTTCAGGTTGCGATAAAATCGAACCACCATTTACTGAAATTAACCAAGCTACAGGCCTTGATACGGTTACTTTCGAACCAGTGGCTAATCCTCAAAAAAGAATACTAATTGAAGATTTTACAGGACATTTATGTGGCAATTGCCCGTCTGCTGCCTCCATTGCCCATGATTTGCATGATCAATACGGTGAAAAGATTGTTATTATGGCTTTGCACGTCAGCGATCAATTTGCGGCCCCACTTAATGATGGTACCGGAGAATTTACCTATGATTTCAGAACAGAAGAAGGAACAGCCATAGACAATCACTTTAGTTGTTCCAATGCAGGATTACCTCAAGGGATGATTAATCGACGTACCTTTCAAGGATCAAAAGTATTGGATCGTTTCATTTGGGGCAGTGCTGTAGCTGATATCATAAACCAGGCTCCTCAGGCAGATATTCAGATTAAATCTTATTTAACCCAAACCGATAGCCTGGTAGCCTACGTTCAATGTACTTTTTTAGAAGATGTTTCAGACGAATACACCTTAGGAGTTTTTGCCGTGGAAGATAGCATCATCGATTGGCAAAAAGATTATTCTTTACCTCCTCCCAAAACCATCGAAAATTATGTACACATGCATGCGTTGAGAGATGCATTTGCAGGAGCTTTTGGTGAAAGTTTGGGAAGTAGCGGATTTAAAGCCAATGAAACTGTAAAAAAAGGATATTCATTGGTAAAGGGAAATGATTGGGTAGGTAAAAACCTTCGAGTAATTGCCTACCTTTATAAAACCAGCTCCGAAGAAATTATTCAAGTTAGCGAATCTTCCGTTATCCAAAAATAAACAATCAACCTTTGTTACTTTTTTTAGATAGCTTTAGATGGTTAGATGCAATCGATATTGTATTGGTTGCCCTAATCCTTTTTCAACTATATAACCTTATAAAGGGAACTGTTGCTATCAACATTTTTATAGGAATTTTATTAGTTTATCTGGTCTACTTAGTGGTTAGACTCTTAAAACTGGAATTACTTGAAAATTTATTAGGTCAGTTTGTTGGAATAGGAGCTATTGCCTTGGTGGTAGTTTTTCAACAAGAAATAAGACGTTTTTTAATTTTAATCGGAACCAATGGATTTGTTGGTGAACAAGGAGTTTTAAAAACCATCTTTTCTTCCAATTGGAAACTTAGGTCCGGAAGTAAATTAGAAATTGGAGCTATTACCAAATCGGTTGGTTCCATGGCAGATCAAAAAACAGGTGCTATCCTAATCATTGCCAATAAAAGCGAGTTAAATTTCTACATTAATACCGGCGATATTCTGGAAGCCCAGGTTTCATCCAGATTAATAGAAAGTATCTTTTTCAAAAATAGTCCCTTACACGACGGGGCTGTGATTATTTCAGGTAATATTATTAAAGCTGCACGTTGTGTATTGCCAGTAAGCGAAAATGAGAATTTCCCGGGAAATTTGGGTATGCGACATCGGGCAGCCGTTGGGATAACAGAAAATTCCGATGCCATTGCCATAGTGGTGAGCGAACAAAGTGGTGAAATTGCCATTGCAAAAAATGGCAACCTGAGTTTAAATATCAGCAGAGAAGAACTTAAACGGATTTTAGAAGAAGAAGGCCAATAACATGAACCAACTATTTTTAGATAAAACAACGGCCATTGAAGCGGAACTAATCTCCATTCGCCGTCATTTGCACCAATTTCCGGAACTTTCTTTTGTTGAATATAAAACCTCTGAATTTATTCAAGCCAAATTAACTGAATGGAATATTCCATTTACCACCGGTTGGGCTAAAACAGGTATTGTTGGGGTGCTTCATGGTAAAAATCCTGAATCAAAATGCATTGCGCTTCGTGCTGACATCGATGCACTGCCTATTCAGGAACTTAACCAGGTGGATTATAAATCCTGCAACAACGGAGTGATGCATGCATGCGGACACGATGTTCACAGCACCTGCCTTTTGGGAGCCATTCAGGTTCTATACCAAACCAGAAATGAATGGGAAGGTACCGTGAAATTTATTTTCCAACCGGGAGAAGAAAAATTACCCGGAGGCGCTTCTATTCTTATTCAAGAAGGAGTACTTCAAAATCCCAAACCCGACGCAATTATCGGATTGCATGTTTTACCCCAAATGGAAACGGGTTTTTTGGGACTTAAGCCCGGTATGTTTATGGCTTCGTCGGATGAGATTTACTTGACCATTAAAGGTAAAGGCGGACACGGTGCCTTGCCTCAAACATTGATTGATCCGGTGCTGATTTCAGCTCATGTACTCATTGCCCTCCAACAAATTGTTTCCAGAAACGCCTCCCCTATTGTTCCCAGCGTTTTGTCGTTCGGTAAAATTATTGGAAACGGCGCAACCAATGTTATTCCGGATGAAGTAACCATCGAAGGTACTTTCCGCACTTTTGACGAAACCTGGCGTGAAAGAGCCCACCAAAAAATTCATGAGATTTGCTCGGGTATTTGTACAAGTTTCGGTGCCAGCTGTGATGTAAACATTGTTAAAGGCTATCCTTTCCTTGTCAACGATGAAAAAATTAGTCAACAAGTTGAAAAAAGTTTAAAATCCACCTTTGGGGAGGATCAAATTCTTTCACTGGAAACCCGCATGACTGCTGAGGATTTTGCCTACTACTCCCAAGAAATCCCGGCCTGCTTTTTTCGTTTAGGTACAGGAAACTATTCGAAAGGTATTACTGCCGGAATTCATACTGCCACCTTTGATGTGGATGAACGTTGCCTGCTAATCGGAACTCGGGCTTTATTGGCTTCTGTTCTTGGAATTCATACAGCTTAAGTCCAACTTTCTACCACCCGGTTAATAAAAAGCACTCGAATGTTGGTTAGATTAATCCTTAATTTTCAATCTGTTACAACTGGTTTCTAGATTTTTTAGGTCTGTTTTAAAATTCACACCTTTTTATACATTATTTATGTATACTTTCGCACCTCCAAAAAAATTCGCTTAATCTAATCCTGAAGATACGAAATGAGGCAGCTAAAGATTACCAAATCCATTACCAATAGAGAAAGTCAATCCCTTGAGAAATATCTACAAGAAATCGGTCGAGAAGGGCTTATTACCGCAGAAGAAGAAGTGGTTTTAGCCAAGAAAATTAAAGAAGGTGACCAATTAGCTCTTGAAAAACTTACCAGAAGTAATTTACGTTTTGTTGTTTCGGTTGCAAAACAATACCAAAACCAAGGCTTAAGTCTACCCGACTTAATTAACGAAGGTAATCTTGGATTAATTAAAGCCGCTCAGCGTTTCGATGAAACCAGGGGTTTTAAGTTCATTTCCTATGCGGTATGGTGGATTCGTCAATCTATCCTGCAAGCTATCGCAGAGCAATCTCGTATTGTTCGTTTGCCTCTTAACCAAGTGGGTTCTCTGAATAAAATCAACAAAGCTTTTTCCAAATTGGAACAAGAATTTGAAAGAGAACCATCTCCAGAAGAATTGGCAAAAGTATTGGAACTGCCCGAAGATAAAATCGCCGATACCATGAAAGTTTCCGGACGCCATGTTTCAGTGGATGCTCCGTTAATCAATGGCGAAGAAAGCAGCTTGTTGGATGTAATGGTTAACCACGACTCTCCGCGCGCCGACCAACACTTGATGACCGAATCGCTTCAACGTGAAATTGAGCGTTCCCTAAGTACCCTTACCGATCGTGAAAGAGAAGTGGTAAAAATGTTTTATGGCATTGGCTATAACCACGGACTTACCCTCGATGAAATTGGAGCTAAATTTGACCTGACTCGTGAACGAGTTCGACAAATTAAAGAAAAGGCTATTCGCCGCCTTCGCCATACATCGCGTAGCAAATTATTAAAAGCCTACCTGGGCTAAACCTTACGAACGGAGTGCTTTTTGCCTCCGTTTTTTGTTTTATTTTGTCTCTAACAAACCAATAATACACCTCACAAAATGGATACCTTAACCCCAAATCCTAAAGTAAGTTTTGAAAATGAACTTCACGGCTGGATCGGCCAGGAAAAAGCTGCCGTTGAACTTATCAACATGATTGCTACTATGTGGTACGACCGCTCCGTTGAATTGGTTATTTTCAGAAATACAATCTACAACAAAGGTGCTGCCGAAATTCTTAGCCTGCACACCTATGCCGACCAGGTTATGCACCTGCCTATTTCTATTTTCGATACCCTCGAAGTTGTTCGAACCTTGTTTAACACCGAACTCTCTCCTTCCCGTATCGATATTGGCAGATTAACAGCAGAATACACCAAAGAAAAAGCAAACTTCGAATCCACCCAGGCCTTTATTGGTTCCAAACTTGGATTCATGATAGGTAAAGAAAAAAGAGTTTTAGTACCTAAAGATGTGGTATTATACGGTTTTGGACGTATCGGTCGTCTTGCTGCCCGCGAACTTATTTCCCAAGCAGGAAAAGGTGAACAGCTAAGACTTAGAGCCATTGTTACACGTACCAATTCTGATTCAGATATCATTAAACGTGCTGCACTGCTAAGAAAAGACAGCGTGCATGGTCCTTTCCACGGAAATATCATCGAAGATCTTCAAAACAAAGCCATTATTATTAATGGACACGTGGTTCAAATGATCGCAGCAAATAACCCGGAAGATATTGATTACGAAAGCTATGGAATTACCAATGCTTTGGTAATTGACAATACCGGAGTTCTTCGTGACAGAGATGGACTAAGCCGCCACCTAAAATCAAAAGGGGTTAGCAAAGTACTTCTTACAGCTCCCGGTAAAGGAAATATTCCTAACATTGTTCATGGAGTTAATCATGAGAAATTTGATATCAATAATGAACAAATTTTCTCTGCAGCTTCTTGTACTACCAATGCCATTATCCCTCCTCTTAAAGTAATGAATGAAAAGTTCGGTATTATTAAAGGACATATCGAAACCATTCACTCCTACACCAACGACCAAAACCTTCTCGACAACTTCCACAAAAAGGAAAGAAGAGGCCGTTCAGCCGCGCTTAACATGGTTTTAACCGAAACAGGTGCCAATTCCGCTATCACCAAAGTTCTTCCTGAACTTTCCGGTAAATTTACAGCCAATGCCGTTCGAGTACCAACCCCAGACGTTTCTTTGGCCATTCTAAATCTTACTTTAAACCGAGAAACTTCTGTTGCCGAAGTAAATGAAGCTCTTCGGGATGCCGCTTTAAATGGTGACCTCGTTGAACAACTTCAGTTTTCTACCGATGAAGAATTGGTATCCTCTGACTTAATCGGAAACTCCTGCGCCAGTATTATCGATGCGCCAAATACCATTTTGAGCGAAGATAAACGCAGCGTGGTGGTTTACGCCTGGTACGACAATGAATATGGCTATACCCGTCAGGTAATTCGTTTGGCAAAACACTTAGCCGACGTAGTTCGCTTGAGGTATTACTAATCCAACTTGACCTACTTTCTAAAGACTGTCTTTTTAGGCAGTCTTTTTTTTTATTATATCAATTTGGCGGGCCCCATTCGCCACCAAAATCAGGTTGAATTCCCAACATTCACATAGGCGAATGGTCGGGCTATCGGCTGTAGTCCAAGTCCACTCCGCTAAATCGCTGCGTTTACTTGGAGCTACTTGCCTCTATCCCTGCCCGACGCAACTACAACTATTATCAAACATCTTAATTTAGTATTCCAAACAAGAATTTAGTTCGTTTAAGAAATCCCGATTAGTACCATATCAAGTAATAAGCAACTTGAATAGAAGAACTACCTATTAACTTAGCAACACGTATTAATCTTAAATATTTGCTTTCTATCCGGTTAATTAAAAGGGAATCCTAGGTATTAATATTACCTAAACAGAGGTATTTGATTATCAGATACTCATCCAAACCATACTTGCTCCCTTCCCTTCCAAATCCACTTTCCTTAATTCCACCAAACGGACCAATTTCGTTGGAAATGATACCTTCATTAATTCCAACGATACCATATTCCAAAGCTTCTGAAATCCTCCAAAAACGGTTTAGATCACGGGTATATAAATAGGCAGCCAATCCATAAGGAGTATCATTGGCCATTTCAATAGCTTCCACTTCTGTTTCAAAAGAATATATCACACTCACCGGTCCAAAAATCTCCTCCCGGGCCAATTGCATAGATGAATTTCCATTTAACAAAACTACCGGCTGGTATAACAAATGTTCAGAATCTACACGCTTTCCCGGCAGAACAGTTTCTGCTCCCAACGAAATTGCATTTTCTACTAACTCTTCCACTTTTTTAACAGCCTCTTCATTAATCAATGGGCCTAACTGAACCCCTTGATCCAGCCCATTCCCTAAAACCAATTTTTTACTTTCTTCGGCCAAACGTTGAGCAAATAATCGGGCCTTGGAACTATGAACTATAAACCGATTTGTACAAACACAGGTTTGTCCGGCATTTCGGTATTTACTGGCTATGGCTCCTTGAATAGCTAATTCCAGGTCAGCATCTTCAAAAACCAAAAAAGGGGCATTTCCACCCAATTCCAACGATAGCTTTTTTACAGTACCTGCAGCCATACTCATCAATCTTTTTCCGATTTCTGTACTTCCGGTGAAGCTTACTTTTTTAATCCGCTTATCGGTACATAATTTCTCCCCAATGCTACCCGAATGTGTGGAAGTTACCACATTAATCTCCCCATTGTTTAAACCGGCTTCCAAGGCTAGTTGGGCAAGGGCAAGGGAGGTTAATGGAGTATGCTGGCTTGGCTTAAGTACAACGGTACAACCGGCTGCAAGAGCAGGAGCAAGTTTTCGAGTTACCATGGCCGCAGGGAAATTCCAAGGAGTAATTGCAGCGACCACACCAACCGGTTGTTTTAAGGTTATTATGCGATGAGTTGGAGATGGATGAGCCATAGTATCCCCATAAATTCGTTTAGCCTCTTCAGAAAACCATTCGATAAAACTTGCCGCATATCGAATTTCGGCTTCAGCTTCGGCCAATGGTTTACCTTGTTCTTTGGTAAGGATGAAAGCTAAATCAGGCAGAGCTTCCATTACCCGGTTATACCAATTTCTGAGAATTTCTGAACGTTGCTTACCTGATTTCGACTTCCAAAAAACCTGGGCTTTTTCAGCACTCGCAATGGCCCAATCAGCCACCTGTAAATTAGCATTTCCTACTTCTCCAACAATTTCAGAATTGGCTGGATTGGAAACATTAAAATAGTCACCGGAATCTCCATCTATCCATTTTCCGCCAATACAAAATTGTCGTGAAAACAATCGATCATGCATTGTAATTCAATTTATTCAACCATTCTATCGCCTTTTCTACTTCTTGGGGTTTTACAGTAGTAGAAATAAACCATTCACCGGGTTTTCGGATAAGTACAAACTGCCAGGCATTATGCAAGTTCTTTTTATCTTGGGTAAGGAATGCAATTACCTTGTTAACTTCATCCATTCGAATGGTTTGCCAGCTAAAGAGGTGTTTAAGAGCAGGAACTAAAATATCTAAATAAACCGGATCTAAATCCTCATGTAGGGTTGAAATATATGCTTCAGCCAAAATGCCTGCAGCAACTGCTTCTCCATGCAACATCGGGCGATTTTTTTCTAAAAAGAAACTTTCAAATGCATGTCCCAGGCTATGCCCTAAGTTCAATTGCCTCCTTAGTCCTTTTTCTTTAAAATCTGCCTTTACTATTGAAGATTTAAACCGAATAGAATTGACAATATCCTTTCCATTGATTAGGCTAAAGAAAAATTCAGGATGGTATAATCGTTCATACATTTCCCCTCCTACCAATAAGGCATGTTTAAGCATTTCCGCAAATCCGGCTTTCAATTGCCTTTCGGGTAAGGTATTTAAAAAACCCGGAAAAAGGATGGTGGCTTCCGGTTTTGAAAAAGTTCCAATTGCATTTTTAACTCCTTCAAAATCAATTGCAGTTTTACCACCAACTGAAGCATCAATAAAGGCCAACAAGGTGGTAGGAATATTTACATAATCAATACCTCGTTTATATACGGAGGCACAAAAACCACCCAAATCAGTTATCATTCCTCCTCCAATATTAACTAACAAGGCTTGGTTATCGGCTTTTGAGCTAAGTAGTTTATCCCAAATAAAATTACAGGTAGCGATGGATTTACTTAATTCTCCGGCTGGAATTACGAGAATATTTTCTTCAACAAAAACATCTTTGAAATGAGAAGCACAAAAGCGATACGAGTTTTCATCCATTAAAACAAAAACATCGGAATAGTTTCGTTGTAAAATCCAATGGTTTAAATGTGTTCCTACCGAATCACTCCAATAGATTCGCTCATCTAAATCAACAACAGTCATAGGTTTATTTTCAAATTGTGGTTAAATGTATAGAAAATGGTGTTTGACAGAAATAATATTCAAAAATCATTACCCATTTTAGTTTAGAAAATAGTACGGAAGTGGATAACAATGGTTGTAAATTGTCAATAACTACTAATAACTCCATATTGGTAAAGGAATTGGCACTTTTACCTTTGTCACCCGAATTTAATTCGGATCATGCCAAAAAACCAAACTATTGAAAGCGTATTAATCATAGGTAGCGGACCTATCATTATAGGACAAGCCTGTGAATTTGATTACAGTGGAAGTCAGGCCGCAAGGTCATTGCGGGAAGAAGGCATCAAAGTGGTGTTAATCAACAGCAATCCTGCCACCATCATGACCGATAAAGTTACGGCCGACCATGTTTATTTACTTCCCTTAACTCCGGCATCCATTTCCAAAATTCTGAACGAGCATAAAATAGATGCTGTTTTACCAACCATGGGTGGACAAACGGCACTGAATCTTGCCATTAAATGCGAGGAAATAGGGCTTTGGAAAAAGCATGGGGTAAAAATGATTGGAGTTGATATACAAGCGATTGAAACCTGTGAAAACCGGGAAGCTTTTCGCAACCTGATGTATAAAATCAATGTAGGCGTTGCTCCAAGTAAAATTGCAAACTCTTTTTTAGAGGGTAAGGAAATTGCCCAAGAAATTGGCTTTCCATTGGTTATTCGTCCTTCCTACACCTTGGGTGGAACCGGCGCTGCTTTTGTACATACTCGGGAAGAATTTGATGCAGCCTTAACCAAAGGATTGCATGCCTCCCCAATTCACGAAGTACAAATTGATAAGGCGGTTTTAGGTTGGAAAGAATATGAATTGGAATTGTTACGAGATGCCAATGACAATGTGACCATTATTTGTTCAATTGAGAACTTTGACCCGATGGGAATTCATACGGGAGATAGCATTACGGTGGCACCTTGTATGACCTTAAGTGATACAACCTTTCAGCACATGCGAGATTTAGCCATTAAGATGATGCGAAATATTGGCAATTTTGCAGGTGGTTGTAACGTGCAATTTGCTGTTGAACCCGAAA
>JAIBAJ010000020.1 GCA_019695265.1 Bacteroidia bacterium
ATAAATTTCATGCATAAATATACTGAAAATCAATGTATTGTGAATTTATTATCGGGTAAGTTATTAACAATCAGTAAGTTACAAAAAGGAGGGCTTTTTAGACAAACTGTCGTTGCCCGAGGTGCAAACCCAAGCTGTAAAAACTATTCCAAAATATGGCTTTATACCATCCATTTTGAGGAGCTTACCGATGGTTGGTTTCCCGTCGGGTAGGGATAGAGGCAGTTACCCCACAGGACCACGCAGCGCTAGCAAGGGGGCCGAGGAGTAACGCCGAAAGCCCGACCATGAGCCCGAAATCCTTTGGGAAATGAACCAAAACTCATGCGAATGGGACCCGCCTAAAAAAAATAATTGACTCTACCCTATTCCGGATATGGATTTTCGATCTTTTTTAACGAAAAAGGCTAATCCTTTCTACGATCGAACTGATATTGGTAAATAGGAGGAATTTCATCACCGGGTTGCATGCGACATAACTCAGACAAAATACCATCGTTCATGGAAAACACCCAACCATGCAGCATAGGTCGCTGCTCACTATCCCAGGCCCGCTGAACGATAGACGTTTTGGCCAAATTAAACACTTGCTCACAAATATTGATTTCTACCATGCGGTCGAATTTCTTATCAAAATCAGAAATTGCATTCAATTCAGCTTCATGAATGCGGTAAATATCCTTGATATTATGCAACCATTTGTTCAACATTCCATAACTTTGACTACTCAAGGCGGCTTTTACACCACCACAACCATAATGTCCGCAAACTACAATATGCTTTACTTTAAGCTCATCAACAGCAAATTGCAATACACTTAGCAGATTTAAATCGGTATTTACAACCAGGTTGGCAATGTTGCGCTGCACAAATATATCGCCCGGGTCGGTATTGGTTATTTCATTAGCCGGAACCCTGGAATCGGAACAACCAATCCATAAAAATTCAGGCTTTTGCTCCTTGGACATCCGGAGGAAAAAATCCTTATCCATTAACAATTTTTCCTGAGCCCAGGCCCTGTTTTCGAGTAATAGTCGCTTAAATGATTCCATAGATAAAGGTTAAATTTCTTTCCTGCGTCGTATTTCCAGGTTAATTTCTTTGTTTCGGGCAGCAATGCTAAACTCGTCGAGCAAATCCAAAATATCATGATCGATAAAAATTGGACGGCTGCAATCAATTACCAGATTAGCCTCGTTGGGGATTTTGTTGAGTTGGTTTTTCAAATAGGATTTGTTGGTAAAGGTAACATCCTTAACAAACTTAATTAAATAATCATTACCATCGGAAGTAACCAAAATTGCTGTACGGAAATTGGTTTTAAGAATAAAGAAAATAGCCACCACCATACCCAGGGAAATTCCTCTAAGCATATCTGAAAAAACTACTGCTATTATGGTAACCAAAAAAGGGATAAACTGACTCCAACCTTTGTTATACATTTCTATAAAAATTGCCGGTTTAGTTAGTTTATAACCCACCATAATGAGAATTACCGCCAGGGAAGAAAGTGGTATCAGGTTTAATATACCCGGAATTATCAAAACACTAAAGAGAATAATAAAACCGTGAAAAATAGTAGACAATTTAGTAATTCCTCCGGCGGAAATATTAGCGGTAGTACGAACAATAACAGCTGTAACCGGTAAGCCTCCCAGCAAACCCGACACCATGTTACCGGCACCTTGGGCAATTAATTCTTTGTTTGTAGAGGCCGAGCGTTTAAATGGATCCAGCTTTTCTGCAGCTTCCAAACTCAGTAAACTTTCTAAGGAACCTACTATGGCCAAGGTAAGAGCAACTTTCCAAACCAACGGATTTTGAAGCTGGGAAAAATCAGGAAAACTTAGCTGTGATTTTAATTCTTGAAAAGAACCTATGCTTGGTAAAGAAACCAAATGCTCTTTTTGCAAAGACCAGGCAGGAAAAAACCGATTGAATACATAACTGGCAACAATTCCGGCAATTACCACAATCAAGGAAGCAGGAATGGTTTGAATGGCACTTGATTTAATGAATTTGGTTTCAAAGAATAGCAGAATGGCCAACGAAATTATACTGATGCAAATTATTTCGGGCGAAAAGTTATCGGCCATATACAAAAACTCACTAAACGTATTGTGACCATCGGGCTGAACAAAGTTCTCGTCTCCTTCGGCGTCGGCATCATACCCAACGGCATGGGGTATTTGCTTTAGAATTAAAATAACTCCAATAGCCGCCAACATTCCTTTAATGACCGTGTTTGGAAAGAAGTTTCCTATAACCCCGGCTTTTAAGAAACCCAACACAATTTGAATAATTCCACTCAGCAATAAGGCCAATAAAAAGGTTTGAAAAGCTCCTAATTCCTGAATTCCTGAAAGTACAATCATGGTTAAACCTGCCGCCGGACCGGAAACACTAATTTGAGAATTACTGAGTAATCCAACCACAATACCTCCAACAACACCGGCAATTAGGCCACTAAGTGCCGAGGCACCGGATGCAAGGGCAATACCTAAACATAAAGGTAAAGCTACCAAGGCTACGACCAGGGAGGCCGGGAGGTCGTAACCTAGGGTTCTGAACGCACTTTTTTTACTCATAAGGTTTACAAAGCAAATTCTTCCTAAGCAAACTACCTAATAAAACAAACTTGAAAAAGGTTATCGATTGAACCTTAGGGGATTTCATTTTACAGGCACTTTGCTTTTCATCTGAAATTTCACCAACTCCTGTTAATTTTATCAAACAAGTCACTTAGTCGTAGCGGTATTTGTTAAACGAAGGAGTCAGAATCCAACGTTCCTTCAATCCCAAAAACTGATCTGAAAACAGGTTTAGCTCCGGTTTATCTAAACTGTACCGTAAGTCGCTAGCACCTGCTAAAGAATAAAAAATCACCATGGAATTCAATCGATTTCCGGCATTTAGCCTGAAATGAGCAATCTTATCTTCATTCCTTTTTTCAGCGGAGAACCAGGCAAAAAATGGCACATGCACCTCTGGCTCGGTGGGATGTTCGCTGCTGTGAGCAATGGAGTAACCTGCTAAGTCAAATATCAATTCTCCATGATCTGCCACAAAGAATAAACTTGACTTTCCGGGGAGTTTTTCTAACTGAGAAATAAATTCATTTACCAAAAAATCGGTGAATACAATGGAATTATCGTAACTGTTGATGGTTTGAGCCTTGTGTTGTACATCGTAATGATAAGGTTTGTCTTCCATACCTGGACTAAAACGTTTAAAAGCGGAAGGATAACGTAAACTATAATTAAAATGATTACCTATCAAATGAACAACTACGAAGAGTTTCTTGCCGGTTTTCCTTCTTAAGAGTTCATCCAAAGGCTTAATCAAAACCTGATCGGTATGTTTATAAACCGGAAAGTGAATTAAGCTGTCAGCATCCTGAGCTATAAACGAATAATCCTCTGCCAACAAACCTTGGTTGCTGAGTATCCAGGTTTCGAAACCTGCCTCCCGGTACAACGAAATAATACTTTTCTCCTTTCTAAAGAGCTCAAATTCCGAAGGATTGGCTCTCGATACAAGTTGAGGAAAACTCAACCGGGTATTGTTCCCTGTGGCTATGTAATCCGGACATAGAACCAATTGACTTTTTCGTTTTTGAAGACAAGGATTGGTAGGCCTTGAATACCCGAAGAGTTGCCAATTTCTTGCTCGGGATGATTCCCCTAAAACCAGCACCACCACTTCGCCTAGGCCATTGTCTGCCTTCTTAACCGGATTAAACTTAAACTTAGACCGTTGTTCCAGCAAGCTATGGTTTTCGGCATAATCTAATCCGAACTTCACAAAAGATAAGGGCAAATTAATTGGAGGGTATTTCCACCAATTGGAATAGCTGAGTTTAGGATCAAAGCCTTTCAGCGGCTTCGGAAACCAAGGCTTATAGCCAAAATAAACAAACAGCACCACCGAAACTCCCAAACCAATTAACCTAGATTTCAGCTTAAACTCAGGGAATTTCAGCAAGGAATAACAAAGCCAAATCCCGGGCGGAATCAGGAATGTTATAAATAAAAAGTAATTAAAGCCCTGGGAAAACTCGGTGGCCTTGGTTTGGTTCAGGCTTAAAACCAATTGCAGGGTTCCTGCATTAAATTGGGTTTGCAGATAATAGGAATGTATAATTTCAAATGGATTCAGGGTACCCAGGATACTGAATACCAGAGCTGCTTTCCTTAATCCCAACAAGCCGGTAGCTGCTAAAAATAACACTAGAAACTGAACCAAAATTCCAATCAAATTGCGGTAAACAGGCAAGGAATATATGTAATCGTACCAATGCCTCACCACCAAAGGCGAAACAACCAGCAATGCCCATATCAACCAATAGGAAATAGCTAGGAGTTTAGACTTGTTAATCAATGGAATTGGGTTGAATAACAAAGGTAATACTGATTATTCATTGGCAACCATTCCATCTAAATTTGCTCCGGGAGAGGAGGTGAACAAATGATACCGATTGCCAATCTGTACTTGTCCAATGATGTTTAGCAATACTTAACCTGCACAGTTTTTTAATGGCCTTAATAGAATCAATTGCAGCATTGGTGTTCATCCATTTTAGGAACTAGCACGAGGCAAAAAGCAATAAAAAAGCCCCATCCCTTTGGAAAGAGATGGGGCTACTAAGTTCAGGAGAAATGAATTACATCATTCCGCCCATTCCACCCATGTCAGGCATAGCCGGCATGGCTGGTTTATCTTCTTTTGCATCAGCTAAAACACACTCCGTTGTTAAAAGCATACCGGCAATAGATGCGGCATTCTCAAGAGCAACACGAGTTACTTTAGTTGGGTCAATTACCCCTGCTGCAAAAAGGTTTTCGTAGGTTTCGGTACGTGCATTGAAGCCGAAATCAGCTTTTCCTTCACGAACTTTTTGAACCACGATAGAACCTTCACCGCCGCAGTTAGCAACAATTTGACGAAGTGGTTCTTCCAAAGCACGACGAACAATGGCCATTCCGGTTGTTTCATCATCATTACTTCCTTTCACACCATCCAAAGCAGAAACAGCACGAATGTAAGCAACTCCACCACCAGGTACTATTCCTTCTTCAACAGCAGCACGTGTTGCATGTAAAGCATCGTCAACGCGATCTTTTTTCTCTTTCATTTCCACTTCAGTAGCAGCTCCAACATACAATACTGCAACTCCACCGGCTAATTTAGCCAAACGCTCTTGCAATTTCTCTTTATCGTAATCAGAAGTGGTAGTTTCAATTTGGGCTTTAATTTGATTTACCCTGGCTTTGATATCGTCTTTGTGACCGGCACCTCCAACAATAGTTGTGTTGTCTTTGTCGATGGTAACCTTTTCAGCTTGTCCAAGATAACTCAAATCAGCACTTTCCAATTTCCAGCCACGCTCTTCGCTAATTAATTGACCACCGGTTAAAATGGCGATATCTTCCAACATAGCCTTACGACGATCTCCAAAACCAGGAGCTTTTACAGCAGCAATTTTTAAGGTTCCACGAATTTTATTTACCACCAAGGTAGTTAAGGCTTCACCTTCCAACTCTTCAGAGATAATTAATAATGGACGACCGGTTTGAACGGTTTTTTCCAAAATCGGCAACAAATCTTTCATGCTGCTGATTTTTTTGTCGTGAATCAAAATGTAAGGATTGTCTAAAACCGCTTCCATTTTCTCAGCATTGGTAACGAAATAAGCCGAGATATATCCACGGTCAAATTGCATACCTTCCACTACATCAACGGTAGTATCGGTTCCTTTTGCTTCTTCAACGGTAATAACACCTTCTTTGGAAACTTTGGCCATTGCTTCTGCAATCAATTTACCAATTCCGTTATCGTTATTAGCCGAAATGGTTGCTACTTGCTCAATTTTGCTGTTATCATCACCAACAGCTTGTGATTGGCTTTGAAGGTTTTCTACAACCAAGCTTACTGCTTTATCGATACCGCGTTTTAAATCCATTGGATTAGCTCCGGCAGCAACGTTTTTTAATCCGGCTGTTACGATA
The DNA here is from genome assembly GCA_019695265.1 of Bacteroidia bacterium. NCBI lineage: Bacteria > Pseudomonadati > Bacteroidota > Bacteroidia > Bacteroidia bacterium. The sequence goes on from JAIBAJ010000020.1 coordinate 6,009, forward strand.
GCCTGAGCCAAAACTGTTGCAGTAGTTGTTCCATCTCCTGCCAAATCCGCAGTTTTTGATGCAACTTCTTTCAACATTTGGGCACCCATGTTTTCGATCGGGTGTTTCAATTCAATTTCTTTTGCTACCGAAACACCATCTTTGGTAATGGTTGGAGCTCCAAATTTTTTCTCAATTACCACATTACGGCCTTTAGGACCAAGGGTAACTTTTACTGCATTAGCCAATGCATCAACTCCTTTCTTCAAGGAATCACGGGCTTCTAGGTTAAAAGTGATATCTTTTGCCATGTTTTAAAATTTTAAATTAAGTGTTAGAATTAAAGAATTGCGAAAATGTCGCTTTCACGCATAATGAGGTATTCTTTTCCCTCAACGGTGATTTCAGTGCCGGCATACTTGCCATATAAAACCTGATCCCCAACTTTAACTGTTACAGGCTCATCTTTTTTGCCATTGCCAACAGCAATAACGGTTCCACGTTGTGGTTTTTCTTTGGCGGTGTCGGGAATAATGATACCGCTTGCAGTTCTTTCTTCAGCAGGTGCTGCTTCAACAAGCACTCGGTCTGCTAATGGACGGATTGATACTGACATGTTATTTTTTATTTAAAGGTTAATATTAGAGATTTTTGCTCCGCCCTTCTCAGATATTATGCCAACCAAAACTTTATTGTCAATTTTTCAGCCTATGGTTAAACCCTTTGAAATTTTGTCAGTTTAATTGGCAATATTTTCCATCTCTTAAATCTGGAGTCATACCTTTGCCTACATGTTACATTTAAAAACCTGGTATAAAAAAACTTCCCTGGCATTCCTTATTGCTTTTTCAGCTTACCTTCCCTCCAAGGCTCAGGTAAATGTAAAAGACAGCACTTTGGCTTTTCCCTTGTTTAAGTTTAGTTATGCCTATCAGTTGGTGGGTGGAGATATGGCCAAACGTTTTGGTAATAATTCCTCCGTTGGATTTGATTTTCTATACAAAACAAAAAGTAGAATCCTGGTTGGAGCAGATTTTCGTTACTTGTTTGGCAATGAGGTTAAAGAAGATCCATTGGTGCATTTACGTACGCCCGACGGTAACCTGATTGGACAAGATGGTTACTACATTGGTGTAAACATGTTTGAAAGAGGCTGGAGTGTGATGGGCAAAATAGGATATATATTCTCCTTCAAAGGAATTACCGGGCCCAATCCAAATTCCGGACCTTTTATAACGCTTGGTGGAGGTTTTATGGAGCATAAAATCCGCATTCAGGTGGAAGATAATAATGTAACTACCCTGGATAAAGAAGGCAAAAAAGGTTACGATCGATTAAGTAATGGCCCGGCATTTGGAGCAAGTATCGGATACATGTATTTGAGTAATAAACGTTTGATTAATTTTTTTGTGGCTGCCGAATTTATTGGTGCTTTTACCCAATACCAACGTGCCTATGATTACACTACCGGATTACCTAACAACGACAAGTATTTCGACCACTTATTAGGTTTTAGGGTGGGTTGGGTAATTCCTTTATACAAACGCTCTGCCGCAGAGTATGTTTATTAGCAAGCCTTCTCATTTAACTCGGTGTTTGTTTATGCGGGCCCCCTCCGCCCATATTTGGCTGCATAGCAATTCCAAGCGGTATTGCATGGGCGTTCGGGTCACGCTATCGGCTGTAGTCCTCGTCGCACTTGGCTAGCGCCGCGTGCTCCTGTGGGCTACTTGCCTCTATCGTTGCCCGAGGGTGCAAGCCCAACTGCCAGCATTTCAAAATAACAAATGGGGAAAAAAGGTGAAACAAAATTAGACAGCCAGCCAGGGAAATGGAACCCAAACCATGGTTTTGCACTTCAGCTTCGGGTAGGGATAGCAGTGGAAAGCCCGCAGACGACCGTGGCACTAGCCCGGGCGGTGAGGACTTGGAACGAATAGCCCGACCTGAGCCTTACAAAAGTTGGTTAAATAGGTTTAAGGTTGTGCGAAGGGACCCGCCAAATTCATCTTAAACAGGTTAACCTGCACAAACACCCTTTACATCATTTTACAATTCCATTTTTATTCCTGGAAAATAAAAGAATAGTACCATCTTTGTGAACCTAATTCTATTACTTAATGGACAAATCAAACTTTACGAAATATTTCCTCGGTCTGTTTCTTCTTGAACTAGGATTGGAATTTTTCCATATTCAATGGGCTATTTTCCTTGTAAAACCAGCAGTTACCGGGTTTATCATTTACTATTTCTATACCCAAAGCAAAAAGAATGTTTCAGTGTTTAGCAAATCCATTCTGATAGGATTAATAGCCAGTTTGGGTGGAGACATTTTCCTGATGTTTCCCCGGTATAACCCGAATTTTTTCCTGGTGGGATTGGTTTCCTTTTTAATTGCCCATTTGTTTTATATACGGGGATATTTTCAAAACATCAAGCAAAGTGGACATTCCAATTCATTTTCGGTGAAAGTGATGGTAAGCAATCCTATCGTTTTAATGAGTTTGGCCATGTATTCGCTAATGAAAAACGATTTGGGGGAGATGAAAATTCCGGTATTATTTTATATGACAGCTATTACCTGCATGGGCGTGATGGCCGGTTTACGAATCAATCACACCAGTTCGAGCAGTTGGAAAAAGGTATTGGGTGGCGCTATCCTTTTCTTACTATCTGATTCTATTATAGCGCTCAACAAGTTTGTACATCCGTTTGAATATTCCAATTTGGCCATTATGTCAACTTATTATGTGGCTCAATTTTTCATTGCCACAGGATGTTTGGAGCATTTAGAAAGAAAGGCGACACTTAGCGAATAACGGTAACATGACCGTACTTTTTGGCTGAATCGCCCATGGGAGTAAAAAACTCGAATACATAGGTAAAGGTACCTTCAACAGGTTCACCTTGGCGATTGGTTCCATTCCAACCCCAGGTTGGGTGTTTAGCGCGGTAAATTTCTGCACCCCAACGATCGTAAATTCGCACTTCCGACATATTAAAACCTTCTCCAACGGCATACCACATATCATTGACATTATCTTCATTAGGAGTAAAGGCATTGGGCAGGTAAACATTTAAATCGGGGAAGGCATGAATCATCAGAACGGCTGTATCCAGGCAGCCTTCGCGATTCTCGGCAAGTAAGGTAACATCGTACCATCCGGAGTCGGCATAAACATGAGCAGAGTTATAAGTTGCTGCAGTATCACCATCGCCAAAATACCAAATATAGTTAATGGCATCGATGGAAGAATTAATAAAGACAAATTCTCTTGGTCCATTTTGACGGGAAGTAAACCGGGCTTCAGGTCCAACCACTTCAACTAACACCTTAGCCGAATCTACAATTCCACAAAGGTCGGTAACTTCCACGACAAAATATCCGGAAAATGCGGGACTGGCAAAAGCCTGATCGGAGGTAGATTGATCAAATTTCCATCGATATGTATAAGGAGCTTTACCTTCCGAAACATCGATGGTCATGGTAGCAGTATCGCCTCTGCAAATTCGGGGTGAATTCACAACAAATTGCATTGGAACATAACCTGGTATGGTGATGGTAACCGAATCTTTTACCAATTGAGTTCCACAGGTATCAGTTACCTCTACAAAGTAAGTGGAAGTATTTAAGGGGAAAACGGTAACGGTATCGCGGGTAGAAATTTGAGTTCCATTTTCATTGGTCCAACGGTACACATATCCGGGGTTTCCGCCTTGTGGGAAAACCTGCAAAAGTGTTTGGGCAGGACAAGGAGTTAATACATCCGGAGTAGTAGTTAAGGTAATTGGAGTTTGGTCTACAATGGTGAGGGTAAGGGTTGGGACTTCGCTTTGGCAAGCAATATTGATTAGGGGAGTAACGATAATGTTTTCAGCACCTTCTGTAATGTTATCCTGAAGAATGGTAATATCAACAGAAGCTACATTAAATCCAGCAGGAATGGTTACAGAAGTGGCAGAAACCTCGTAATCCAATCCTTGAGTAGCAGAACCATTCAATGCAAAATTGATGGTAAGAGGAGAACTGGTATTACCGGTACGGCTAAAAATAATCTTTGAATTTCCACAAGCTTCCACCAAAGCCGTATCGTTTAAGGAAGCAGAATAATCCGATTGAGCTGAGAGCCCGATGGAACCGGCAGAAAAAGAGCCTGCTTCCAAAAATACGGCTGAATCAAAAGCCCCATCAAACACGTCGGCAACTGCGAGTTTAATGTGGTAAGTTTGGCAGGCATGAACGATTGCAGTAGCAGTTAAAACATTGGTAAAACCATCGTATTGAACAGTTTGTCCATCACCCGGGGTAAAAGAATCACCGTCGCCATTATCTACATAATAGGAGGGGTTATTAAAAGCATTCACGTTATTGATGCTTACCATGGTGGAAGTGCCCGGAATAAGAGCAATGTTCTGAACACCGGTGATTCCGGGACCCGAAATAAAAAAACCAAAAATATCGTTGTAATCAGAATTGGCGTATTCCATATATTCCTCGGATGCAAACACATAACGAAAGCTAAGGGTATCGGAAAGAGGAATAAAATCAAATTCAAGAATAGCGGCATCCTTGGAGACAAGTCCGGGGTCGAGACTTTCAAGGGTGGCATCGCCGGGCAGGAGTAAGTCAGTACTGGTACTTCCACTGTTATTAGGCCCACCGGCATCAATGGAATTACCGGTACTTAAGATAATTCCAGTTGCCATTCCTAAATTAGAACTACCATAAAAATAGCCAATTTGAGGGCCATTTCCATTGGCGGTACCATTAAAAACCACATTTGAAGCAGAAACACCTCCTCCCAGTAAAACATCCTGAACCAATTGCTGGGATGTTTGAGTATCATCCACTACCAATTGCCCAAACCCCTCTAAAACAGTGAGTTTTAGAAGGAAAAACAAAAAGATATAGCGTTTCAGTTTCAAATTATGACAACTTACAAAAATACACAAAATTCCGTTCAATTCAAATTAACGCAATGATTTTGAAAAAGTTGCTAAAAACAGTGGTTTAGAATTGGAAGTATTGAAGCATCTTTGCATACATGACTGCATTACCTCCCTGGATTAAACAAAAGCTATTAGGCCTTTTTGTAAAGACTAATGGTTTGGTTTCTAGTCCGATATTTGGTGGTAAAGGAATCATTTTTTGTTTTCATCGTATACTGCCCAAAAATGAACAGTCGCCCTTGTTTGGAGCCAAAGGAATGGCTGTTTCGCCGGAATATTTGGAATGGTTGATTCAAGTTTTAAAAGAAAAAAACTATGAATTTATCGACATGGATGAGGTGTTGCTTCGGATTCAAAATCCTGATAAAACTCGGAAATTTGTGAGTTTTGGATTTGATGATGGCTATGCAGATAACTTGCGGTTTGGATTACCCATTTTTGAAAAGCATGGGGTACCATTTACCATTTATCCGAGTTTAAATTTATTACAAGGAACCATGATACGGTGGTGGGATATTTTGGAGGAGCAAGTTTGGAATCATTCCAGCGTTAAATATGAATTTCCTGACAAAACACTGGAATTAAGCGCAGAGAATAAGGAAGAAAAGACCAAGGCCTGGTGGGAAATCAGGTCTCATATTTTAGATTGGGAAAGCCGACTCAGCAGAAACGAACTTTTGAGTTTGTTTTGCAAAGATGAGGCATGGAGTAAGGACTATACCTTATCGGTTGCCATCCCGGAAGCCAGTTTAATTGCCTTACGAAACCATCCCTTATTACACATAGGATCCCATACTGTTAATCACCTACCCTTAAAAAAATTAAAAGAAGAAGAAGTTCGTTACGAAATGTTGGAATCGAAGCGTTATTTAGAAAAGTTATTGGATAAGGAAATCAGACATTTGGCTTACCCGTATGGCTCCCCAAACGAATGTGGAGATCGAGAATTTAGAATGGCAAAAGAAATTGGATATCAGAGTGCGGTGACCTTTCAACCCGGAAATTTAACCGGGAAAAAACTTAACCCATTTGCCTTACCCCGATATGCCGGAGGAGAAATGATTGATAATGAAAAGCTACTACACATCCTTTCCGGAATACGACACTTTGCCGATAACTATTAAAACATAAAATTCTTACTATTTTTCACAAACTCCACCTTCCAAACTTACCTTTGTCAGCCTACCTAAATACCTATGAAAGTTAACATAATCGGTGCAGGAATTTCAGGACTTAGTGCCGGATGTTACCTTCAAATGTGCGGGTTTGAAACGCGGATTTTTGAAAAGCATACCATTCCCGGCGGACTTTGTACCAGTTGGAAAAAGGGAGATTATACCTTTGATGGATGCGCACATTGGATATTAGGAAGTGATTCAGGAAGCTCTTTTCATAAAATTTGGGATGAACTGATGGATTTGAATGCTATTCAATTTCATCACCATGACGTAAGGATGGCCATTGAACTCAAGGACCATGTAAACAAATATGGAGAAAAGACCTTCTATTTCTATACCAATCTGAACAAACTGGAAGCGTACTTATTGGATCTTGCACCGGAAGATAGTTATGAAATTAAGCGATTGGTGAATTCGGTTCGAATCATGCAAGAATTTGATTTACCGCCTATTCTGGATGATTTACCCTTTTGGGAGGCTACCAAACGAGGAATCAAAATGGCCAGGTATTGGAGGTTTTTCAAATTACTGATGGAATGGAAAAATGAGACCAATTTCAGTTTTGCCAAGAAATTGAAAAACCCCTTTTTGGCAGAAAGTATTCGCACGTTATACGACGAACATGAAGTGAATATGTTAGTGTTTACCATGCCATTAGCAGCAATGGATAAACAAAGTGCCGGTTATCCGATTGGTGGTTCCTTAAAATTTGCTGAACATTTAGAACAACGCTACCTGAGTTTAGGAGGCAAAATACACTACAAAACACCGGTACATAAAATATTGGTTAAAGATGGCAGAGCCACCGGTTTGCTTGTAAGAAACAATGTAGTACATGAATCCGACATAACGGTTTCGGCAAGTGATTGGCATTGGACCCTTTTCGAAGCTTTGGATGGAAAATTCATAGATAAAAAATCCCAACAATTTGCTGATTTAAAGGTTCTAGAGCCTTATTACGGGGTAGTACAGTTCTCCTTCGGAATCAATGCAGATTTACGTCACCTACCCCATTTCACCCGATTCCCGTTAGAAAAACCCATTGTTTCGCCTGATGGAACCAGCTATGACCGGTTTGAGGTTCATTTATACCACTATGACCCAACGATGGCACCCGAGGGAAAAACTTCCGTGGTAGTTAGTTATTACACCAAAAAAGGCGACTTCTGGATTCAGTTAAGAAAATCCAACCGGGCCCAATACCGGGAAGTAAAAAAAGCATTTCAGGAGCAAATTTTAAATGAGCTTGACAAACGATTAGGAGGAATAAAGGACAAGGTAGAAGAAATGGATTTTGCTACTCCTGCTTCGGTTTTAAGATATACGAACAATTGGAAGGGAAGTGCACAGGGATGGTTGCCCAGCAATAATATTTTTGAACTTTATTCTATTGGATTCTACCTGCCCGGACTCAGAGATTTCTTTTATTCCAGTCATTGGAGTCAACCCGGCGGAGGCTTACCTGTTGCTGCCAAACAAGGCCGGGATGTAGCAAAAGAAATTTGCAAAAAATACAAAGTGCCATTCAAGACCAGGTAACATGGACAAGTTCGATGTAGTGGTTATTGGTTCCGGATTAGGTGGATTGGAAACAGCCTGTATCCTTGCAAAAAACGGATACAAGGTTTGTGTTTTAGAAAAAAACCGGCAATTTGGGGGAACCTTGCAACTGTTTTCACGGGGAAAAGTGGTTTTTGATGCAGGTGTTCATTATATCGGAGGCTTAGGAGAAGGACAACCATTGCACAGACTTTTTAATTACCTGGGAATACTTGATAAGCTTCAAATAAAACCCTTGAATGCGGACGGATTTGACCACATCCAATTGGGAAGACGGGAAAACACCTATAAAATACCGCAAGGAAAAGAGGAATTTATTAAGACTATGGCAGCCTATTTCCCGGACGAAAGAAAGGCTATTGAAACGTATTGGGAAGATTTACAACGAATAACTGAGCAAACACCCTACTACAATGTTCATATTGAACCCGGTGAGTTTGTTCTATCACCCCACTACCAACAAAGTATTGGAGAATACCTCGATCAACTGACGGACAATACTACCTTAAAAAAAGTATTGGCCGGAAACAACTTACTTTATGCAGGGCAAGCCTACAAAACGCCTTTGTATGTACATGCCATGGTGGAGTTTGCCTACCTCCAAAGTGCCTGGAAATGCATAGATGGTGCTGACCAGATTGCCAAACTTTTATTAGAAAAGTTAAAGGAATGGGGAGGAGAAGCCAGGAATTACTCCGAAGTTCAATCCATTCAAACTAGTGGAGGAAGCGTTTCATCAGTAAAATTGACTTCAGGCCAGGAAATAACCTGTAACCGTGTAATAGCCAACATCCATCCGGAGAAATTGTTTGAAATGCTAGAACCAGGCTTATTAAGACCGGTTTACATCAATCGTATAAAATCATTGGACAATTCCACCTCGGCCTTTACCCTCAATTTAGTTCTTAAGCCCGAAACTTTACCTGTATTTAACCACAACATTTATTATCACCGATATCCTGAAATATGGACAACCGATTATGAATTAGAGGAATGGCCCAAAACAATAGCCGTATTTTGTCAGCCGGGAAGAAAGAACCCGAACTATGCAGAGAGTTTATCGGTTATGACTTATATGAAATGGGAAGAAGTAGAGCCTTGGGCGAGCACATTTCGGGTAATTCCAGGACATGCTGAAAGCAGGGGGGAGACTTATGAGCAATTTAAAAAAGAGAAAGCCTTAAAGATTATAGAGGAATTAGACAAGGTTTTACCCGGAATAGAAAAGCATATTCAGGAATATTCAGCACAAACGCCTTTAACCTACCGTGATTATTTAGGAACTCCCAAAGGAAGTATTTATGGAATCAGCATGAATTCAGAGGAGGCTATGAAATATATTTTTTCAAGCAGACAACGGATTGAAAACCTTTATTTGACAGGGCAAAACCTGAATCTGCATGGTGTTGTTGGAGTTACGATATCCGCTATAGTAACTTGTTCCGAAATACTTGGAAATTCGTTTTTATTAAACCAACTAAGGAAGGCTTGATTGCACTACCTTTGCGGCCCGAATTTTTAGGATGAAATTAGAAGAAGAAATCCAAAAGCGCCGCACGTTTGCGATTATTTCCCACCCGGATGCCGGTAAGACAACCCTTACCGAAAAGCTATTGCTTTTTGGTGGTGCCATACAAACGGCCGGTGCTGTTAAAAACAATAAAATCACCAAAACGGCGGCTTCCGACTTTATGGAAATTGAGAAACAGCGGGGGATTTCGGTGGCAACCTCGGTGATGTCGTTCGATTACCACGGAATTCGGGTAAACCTGTTGGATACCCCCGGACACAAAGATTTTGCTGAGGACACCTACCGCACCTTAACTGCAGTAGACAGTGTAATATTGGTCATCGATTGTGTAAAAGGTGTAGAGGAACAAACCGAGAAACTCATGGAAGTGTGTCGTATGAGAAACACCCCGGTGATTACCTTTATTAACAAAATGGACCGAGAAGGAAGCAATCCGTTTGACCTTTTGGATGAGATTGAGAAGAAGTTGAATATCAAGGTAAGACCATTAAGTTGGCCCATCAATATTGGTGCACATTTCAAAGGTGTATATAACCTATATGATAAGTCCTTAAACCTATTTAGTGCCAACAAAACCAAAATTTCTGACGATGTAGTTTCGATACAGAATTTGAAAGATCCGGGTTTGGACGAACTGATAGGAGAAAAGGATGCTAATCAATTGCGGGAAGACGTTGAATTAATTGAAGGGGTATATGATGAATTTGATGTAAACACCTATTTGGAAGGAGAAATTGCACCTGTATTTTTTGGATCGGCTGTAAACAACTTCGGGGTGAAAGAACTGCTAGAAACCTTTGTTCGCATAGCCCCTACTCCTATTCCAAGGAATACCGATGTAAGAATAGTAAAGCCGGAGGAATCTAACTTTACCGGTTTTATTTTTAAAATCCACGCCAATCTGGATCCCAAACATCGGGATAGGATTGCCTTTTTAAGGATTTGTTCAGGTAAATTCGAGCGAAATAAATTTTTTAAGCATGTTCGACTTGGCAAGGATTTCCGATTTTCCAATCCTTATTCCTTTCTGGCCCAGGATAAATCTGTGGTGGAAGAAGCTTTTCCCGGTGATGTAGTAGGATTGTACGATACAGGAAATTTCAAAATTGGCGACACCCTTACTGAAGGTGAAAAAATAATGTACAAAGGCATTCCAAGTTTTTCGCCGGAGTTGTTTAAGGAGGTAATTAATACCGATCCTATGAAGAGCAAACAACTTGAAAAGGGTATTGAACAATTATCGGATGAAGGAGTTGCCCAATTGTTTACGGTAAATCCGGGTAATAGAAAAATTATTGGAACCGTAGGAGACCTTCAGTTTGAAGTAATTCAATACCGTTTATTGAATGAATACGGAGCCTCGTGCAGATACCAGCATTTGAATTTTTACAAAGCCTGTTGGATTACTTCCGATGATGAAGCGGCCTTGCACGACTTCCTTCAATTTAAAGCCGGAAATATTGCCTACGACAAGGACCAAAACCCGGTTTATTTCGCCGAAAGTTCCTGGATATTAAACACCCAGATTGAGAAATATCCCAAGTTACAGTTTCATTTTACCTCAGAATTTAAAATGGAGGCTGCCAAGTAGTCTCCCAAAACCTATATAACCGTGATTTCAGTATCAAACCTTTCCGTTCAATTTGGAGGAACCTATTTATTTGAAGAAGTATCATTCCTGGTTAACCCTAGAGACAGGATAGGATTAGTTGGAAAAAATGGAGCAGGAAAATCGACTCTACTAAAAATTTTAGCCGGCAAACAGGCTTACGACAAGGGCGATATTGCAAAACCGGCCGGAAGTCATGTGGGTTATTTACCTCAGGAAATGAACCATGCGGATGGTTTCACTGTGATGGAGGAGGCTAAAAAGGCTTTTATTGAATTGGTGGAATTGGAGCAAAAAATCGAATACATCAACCAACAATTAACCGAACGTACCGATTACGAAAGTGATGGGTATTCGGATCTTATTCACCAATTACACGATGCCACCGAACGTTTTAGCATGCTGGATGGATATAACGTGGATGCTGCAACCGAAAAAGTACTGTTGGGTTTAGGATTTACCAGAGAAGATTTTGGAAGACAAACCTTGGAATTTAGCGGAGGTTGGAGAATGCGGGTTGAGTTGGCAAAAATCCTACTTCAAAAACCTGAAGTATTACTACTGGATGAGCCCACCAACCACCTCGATATAGAAAGTATACAATGGATTGAAGAATTCCTGGCCGACTATCCGGGAGCTATTTTACTCGTGAGCCACGATAAAGCATTTCTAGATAACATTACCAACCGAACCATTGAAATTTCACTTGGCAAAATTTATGATTACAGGGCCAATTATTCCAAATATGTGGAATTACGCGCTGAACGAAAAGCTACCCAGGAAGCAGCAGCCAAGAACCAACAAAAATATATTGAAAAAACTGAGCAATTAATTGATAAATATCGGGCTAAGGCAAACAAAGCATCCTTTGCCCAATCTCTTATCAAAAAATTAGATCGAATTGAGTTGGTTGAAGTGGATGAAGATGACAATGCCACCCTGCGCTTCTCCTTCCCTCCTGCTCCACACTCCGGAAAAGTTATTGCAAGAGCCGAACGATTAGGAAAAAGTTATGGAGACAAAAAGATTCTGGAAAATGTTGATTTCATTTTGGAACGTGGAGACAGGGTTGGATTCGTTGGGAAAAATGGAGCAGGAAAAACTACTTTGTCAAAAATTTTGGCTAAAAAACTCGACCATACCGGAATTCTGGAAGAAGGCCATCAGGTGAAATTAGGCTATTTTGCTCAAAACCAGACCGAAACCATGGACGGTGAAAAAACAGTTTTTGAAACCATTGACGAAGTAGCTGTTGGAGATGTACGCAAAAACATTCGTAACCTCTTGGGATCCTTCCTATTTGGAGGAGACTCGGTAGATAAAAAAGTGAAAGTACTTAGCGGTGGGGAAAAAAACCGCCTGGCTATGTGCAAATTGCTTTTAGAACCTTATAACTTTTTAGTACTGGACGAACCCACCAACCACCTCGACATGCGAAGCAAGGATATGTTAAAAACAGCCTTACTAAAATACGATGGAACCTTGGTTGTAGTTAGCCACGACAGAGATTTTCTCCAAGGATTAACCACCAAAATTTATGAATTCCCGGGAGGAACTGTTAAACAACATTATGGAGATATTTATGAATTCCTCCGATCAAAGAAGATTTCTAATCTGGCCGAATTAGAAAAAAAAGCAGCTAGCCCCAAAGTAGAAGAAAAGAAAAAAGAGGTTAGTTCTAACCCGGTTGATGACGAGAAAAGAAAACAAATGGAGAAACAAATCAAACAATTGGATAACTCCATCAAAAAACATGAAGAAATCATTGGGAAACTGGAAGAAGAACTAAAAAAAATCGACGAACTGATGACTCATCCGGAACAATTTAAGGAAGTTTCGAAGAATGACCCAACTATCTTTGAAAAGTACCAACGTCTTCAGGATGAACTTAATACAACCATGGAAACCTGGGAAAAACTACTAGAAGAAAAAGAATTAACAATGAAAAGTTAATTTTCTTACAAAAAAGCAAACCTTTCCTTAACCTTGGCGTTACAACCGAGGTTTTTTTTCTAACCCACCTGTGATAGTTAATTACCTAACGCTAATCAATCAGCTCTACGCCATCGATAAGATAATGGAAGAGAACGAGCTGATTATGGTATACAAAGACGAAATCAGTTCCCAAACTTTGGATCGGATTCTTTCTATTACTGAATTTAAAATCAATCATTTAATTGATGAAAAGTCAATTAAAAAGAAAATGTTCAATGTGCTGGTTGAAGCCGTACAGAACATTTTAAAGCATGGAGAAGGAAGCCCAAAAGTGATGGAGCATTACAAATCCATGTTAGTTATTGGACGAGAAGCCAGAGCATTCTTCATTATTACCGGAAATGTACTAAAGAGAGATAAAATGGAAGGTTTAGTAAACCGATTAGAGTCTATTAACAGTTTAGACGACATCGGATTACGCAAATTATACAATCAAACCATTCAGGAGAATCCATTTTCGGAAAAAGGCGGAGCAGGATTAGGCTTAATTGATATGGCCAGAAAAACGGGTAATAAAATTGCCTACTCCATTAAGGAATTGGATTCGGAGCATGTGTATGTAAGCATGAAAACCTTGTTTTCGGTTGAACCACATGCAGTTAACTAAGCATATCCATTACTTTTTTTGAATCTTCCCAGGTTAGCCAAAAGCGATAAGGCAAATTGGCATCTTCCTTGGCATACTCCACTCCAATACGTTTTCCCACCTGAATCCATTTCACCGGAACTTCCAAACCGCGATCCAGAATTCCCAATTCGGGATGTAAGCCCACCTGAATGCCATTGTGCAAGGTTCGAATACCCAGGGCTGCCGAAACAGTTCCGGGACCACCCGATGTAGTTTTGGTTAAACTAGATTGATTTCGGCGTTTCAATATAGTTTCTAAGCCTCTGAAAGGAAATACAGCCCGAACTAAAACGGCATGAGGAATATTTTCCCGGTTGGTAACCACGTTAAACAAGTGGTGAATACCATAGCACAAATAAACATAAGCCGTTCCTCCGGGTGCATACATGGTTTCGGTACGAGCCGTTCGGCGGCCACCAAAGGCATGAGAGGCTTTGTCTGAAACCCCTGCATAGGCTTCCGTTTCGGTAATGATTCCGGAACTTAGTTGACCATTAAAACAAGTAAACAATTCCTTACCAATTAAGTTTTTAGCCAAGGCAACCACATCTTCCTGCTCGAAATAGGTTTGGCTGAGGCGAATTGAAGGATTTAACCCCGACATATTTTCTAATTTAAAATAGGAAAAACCAATTGGATCAGGCCTCAAATATCGGTTTTATTACAGATACCAATAAAAAATAAACAAATCAGAACAAAACCACCTTTGGATAAAAGCACAGCCATTCGGGGTTGAGTTCGGTTAGGGATAGAAGTGGATAGCCCACAGGACCCCGACGGCGATAGCCAAGGGGGACGAGGACTAGGAACGGATAGCCCGACCATGAGCCTTGTAACTTTTAGTAAGAAGGAGGATTCTTATGCGAATGGGACCCGCCTAAAAGAAAAAAATATAACAATCATTTACCATTTTTATCCGGAAGGAACCAAGGCTCAAGAAACAATATTCCTACCTTCGCAGCGTTCCCAACCTTCTAAACCAATCGAATGGAAAAAATTAAAATCCTGTGGGCTGATGACGAAATAGATTTATTGAAGCCACATATCCTTTTTTTAAAAGAAAAAGGTTACGAATTAAAAACAGCTACCAACGGGGACGACGCTCTGGACCTGGTAAAAGACGAACATTTCGACATTGTATTTTTAGATGAAAACATGCCCGGAATTTCCGGTTTAGAGACCTTGAATCGCATAAAACAAATTGATTCAGGATTGCCGGTAGTAATGATTACAAAAAGCGAAGAAGAAAGCATTATGGAAGATGCCATCGGGTCGAAAATTGCAGATTACCTGATTAAACCGGTGAATCCCAACCAAATTTTGCTTACGCTGAAGAAAAACCTGGACAATAAGCGCCTGATTCGTGAAAAAACCAGCAGCGGATACCAACAGGAATTCAGGCAGATTGGAATGACCATGAGCGACCGGCTTAGCCTGGAAGAATGGACAGAATTGTATAAAAAACTGGTGTTTTGGGAGCTTGAAATTAACAGCACTAAGGAAGAAGGAATGGCCGAAGTTTTGAATATGCAGAAAACAGAGGCTAACAACCTTTTTGGGAGATTTATTGACCGCAATTACATCAATTGGGTTAATGGTAAAGATTCTAATCCGCCGGTGATGAGCCATACCTTGCTCAAAAAGAAATTAATTCCGGTTTTAGATAAAGAAGAATCGGTATTTATGGTGGTTATAGACAATTTGAGGTATGATCAATGGAAAGTGATACAACCGGTAATAAATGAGCTTTTTAGGACCGAACAAGAAGATATTTACTTCTCCATTTTGCCAACGGCTACCCAATATGCCCGAAATGCCTTGTTTGCCGGATTGCTACCCAGTGAAATAGAAAAACGTTTCCCGAAAATGTGGTTGAATGATGAGGACGAGGGAGGAAAGAATCAATTTGAAGGAGAATTTTTGGCGGATCAATTGAAACGTTTGGGCAGGGATATGAAGCATAGTTATACCAAAATCACCAATTATGCTGCCGGAAAAAAATTGGCTGAAAGCGTTTCAAACCTCATGCAAAACAAGCTGAACGTGGTGGTTTACAACTTTGTAGATATGCTATCGCATGCCCGCACCGATATGGAAGTAATACGTGAATTAGCCGACGATGAAAAAGCCTATCGCAGCATTACCTTAAGTTGGTTTGAAAACAGTCCGTTATGGGATATTTTACAACAAGTAGCAGCAAAAAAGGCTACCCTGGTCATTACCACCGACCACGGAACCATCCGCGTAAAAAATCCTTCCAAACTGATTGGAGACCGCAATGTAAATACCAATTTGCGCTACAAACAAGGTAAAAACATGCAATGGGAAAAGAACGATGTGTTTGAAGTGAAAAATCCGGGCGATGCCTTTTTGCCAAGGGTCAATGTGAGTACTGCCTTTGTTTTTGCCAAGGAAGACTATTTCTTTGCTTACCCCAACAATTACAACCACTATGTAAACCATTACCGCAACACCTTTCAGCATGGTGGAATTTCGCTGGAAGAAGTGTTGATTCCATTTGTTGTTTTGAAGAGTAAATAGATGAAATTTCAGATAGAATCAGAAGATGAATTAAACCGGATAGCCCGCAACATTTTGGATAGTTTTCCGAAGGAGCGGGTCTTCCTGTTTCAAGGAGATATGGGAAGTGGAAAAACCACTTTAATAAAACGCATTTGCAAGGAATTAGGTGTAACCTCTTCCATGGGTAGCCCAACCTTTGCATTGGTAAATGAATATCTTAGCAAAGACGTTGGTAAAATCTACCATTTTGACCTTTACCGCATTAAAAGCAGCAGAGAATTGGCCGAACTTGGATTCTCCGATTATTTAGACAGCGGCAGTTATTGCTTTATTGAATGGCCTGAATATGGTCAGGAATTCTACGAGGATTTTGTAAACGTATTGATTAGTGCAGAAGGCAACAAACGAGAGTTTAGGATTTCAAAAGGTTTGCACCCATGACAGCCCTAGCTATTGTACTATCATTGCCGCAGCGATTTAGACCCGAAAAGTGGAATGGTAAAACCATGCGGGTTCAATTGGATTTTTCTGAGCCTCAGGCCTTACAATATTTGGTTACTGTATCGGAAAAGGGATGCAGTTTGGAATCAGGAGTGAGTGACAGCGCCGATTGTGTTGTTCGATGCAGTGGAGAGAACTACGCAAAGATGGAAATGGGCGAACTGAATCCACAGTGGGCCTTGATGAGTGGAAAGGTTAAAGTGAGCAATGTAGCGATGATGCTGGAATTTACCAAGCAATTCAGACGGATAAAACCAGGAAGTATGCCGGACTCCCCTACTCTTTCCAGGCCCAAGATAAGCGGCCCGTTGGAAGGAATTAAAGTATTGGATTTGAGTCGGTTACTACCCGGTCCATTGGCTAGTTTATGGTTAGCCGAACTGGGAGCTGAAATAATTAAAATTGAAGACCCGGATTCGCCCGACCCTATTCGGGAGTTTGTTCCTCTGGTAAAAGGAGTTTCTGTTTTTCATACAGCCTTAAACCGCCATAAAAAAAGTCTTGCCCTTAACCTTAGAACCGATCAGGGAAAGAAAGCTTTTTTGAAACTGGTAGCAAAGGCCGATATGGTGCTGGAAGGCTTTAGGCCGGGAGTGATGGCGAAAATAGGCCTCGATGCAGAAACCTGTCGAAAAGCCAATCCAGGTCTGATTTTCGTTTCCATTTCGGGGTATGGACAAACCGGTCCGTTGGCCCACCTGGCAGGACATGATTTAAACTACCTGGCTATGTCGGGATTGCTCAGTCTGATTGGAGAAGGACAAATGCCATCGTTTCAAACGGCCGATGTAGCCGGAGGTTCTTACGCTGCTTTGAGTAGTATTTTGGCGGCTCTTCTTCAAAAGCATCGTCAGGGAAAAGGAGCATTTTTAGACATCAGCATGACCGAGGCTGCCATGCCTTTAGGGTTGCTGGCAAATGAACACCGAAAAGCCTTGCCGGATGCCACTTTTGAACTTTCAGGGAGCATGCCCAATTACCGTTTGTATTCCACCAAAGATGGCCGTTTTATTGCTTTGGCCGCTTTAGAACCCAAATTTTGGGAACTGTTTTGTCGACACGCTGGTAAGGAACATTTACTGAATATGTATTTATTTTCCGAAGAAAAACGCCATGAATCCATCGCTGAACTGGAGCGTTTCTTCCTGGAAAAAACAATGAAGGAATGGATGGATTGGACGGCCGGACAGGACTTTTGTTTGACCCCGGTTTTGAACCAGATGGAAGTTAGGCAACATCCTCATTTTAAGGCAAGGAATAGCTTTAATGAAGCTGGTTATCAACGAAATCCATTTGGGTTTACGGTTCAGGAAAACCAAGGTTGGCCGGCACCGAGTTTGGGAGAAGACAGTGAAGCAATTCTTATCGAATTTGGGTTTTCGAAGTCAGAAATCAGTTCTCTTTTGACTATTTAATATTTATTTGGCGGGTCCCATTCGCCTATTGGAAGAAGGTGCTAATTTCGGAGGATAATGCCAAGGCGAATGGTCGGGCTATCCGTTTCAAGTCCTCGCCGCCCGGGCTAAAGCCGCGGCCGTCTGTGGGCTTTCCACTTCTATCCCTACCCGAGGGTGCAAACCCAAAGGTCATAGCTTTGTCCAACTATTCCCTTGTCATTAGAAAAAGAAAACAAGGGAACAATTTTAGCAAGCTATAAACCATGATACAATAGCCCTTACCTTTGCTAAAAATATACGCTTTGACCACACACGAGATCTTGCAACTACAGGAATTACTTTCCCCACAAACCCGAGCTGTTATATTAACCCATCGCAATCCGGATGGTGACGCATTGGGTTCCACCTTAGGATTAAAACATTATTTAGACAAAAAAGAAATACGATCTACGGTGATTGTACCCAACGCTTTTCCCGGATATTTTGATTGGATGCCTGAATCGAAGGGGATAGTGGTTTTTGAGAAGGAACAAGCCAAAGCCAAGGAGATAATTGAAGAAGCTGAGTTGGTTTTTTGTTTAGATTTTAATGCGTTGAGTAGGGTTGAAGAGGGTTTAAAGGTATTGGTGGAAGCCTCACCCGCTTACAAAGTATTAATTGATCACCATTTACAGCCCGAAGATTTTGCGGATTTTATGCACCACAAGGTAGAAGCCAGTTCCACGTGTGAATTGGTGTATGAATTTATTGACCTATTGGGTGATGAAGCAATGATAGACAAGGCCATTGGCACCTGTTTGTATACGGGTATCATGACCGACACGGGCTCGTTCCGTTTTTCGTCTACTTCGCCCAAAACCCACCGCATTGCAGCCCGATTGATTGAATTGGGTGTTGACCATACGGTAATTCACAACGAAGTTTTAAGCACGTATACCATTGACCGGATGAGGTATTTAGGTTATTGTATTTCCGAAAAACTGGTAGTGAAATTAGAGTACCAAACCGCCTATATTTGGGTTACCCAGGAGGAATTGAAACGATTCAACCATCAGCAAGGCGATTCAGAAGGAATAGTAAATTATGCCTTATCCATTGCAGGGGTGAAATTTGCGGCCTTTTTCAGTGAGCGAGGCCAAGAGATTCGGATTTCCTTCCGTTCGAGTGGTGGCCTGGATGTAAACCAATTTGCGCGTAAGCATTTCAATGGCGGCGGACATGCCATGGCTGCCGGCGGAACTTCGTATGAAAACATGGCCGAAACACTGAGCAAATTTGAGGGTTTATTAGAAGAATATGCCTCTGAACTGCTAGTTAAATAAGGTTTTGGCGAAATTTTTAAAAATCATATTGACAAAGCAATAAGCTTTCTATATTTGCACCCCCGAAAAACAAGGATTAATTTCCGGTTACTAGGGGAATTTTGGCGGGGTAGCTCAGTTGGTTAGAGCACAGGATTCATAACCCTGAGGTCACGGGTTCAAGTCCCGTCCCCGCTACGAAGGCAGATTTACAACCATGTAAGTCTGCCTTTTTTTGTTGGAATTCCTTATATAAAGCAAAAAAATTCACCCAGTATTATTTGCTATATAGTTACAAAACAAGGTTTAAATTAGACCCTTCAAACTCGAACCCCAAAAACAACTTGCTGTTTTTACCTATGTTTACCAGCAGCGTCACCCAAATCCTCCAACTCGAACAACGCCAACTCTACGGCAGCTCCCGCTTAGGGGTAATACCCCAAGAAGTGCTAATTGCTGAAAATGCCTCCTGGCCCAATGTAACACCTACCTGCGATACTGCCAATTCACCTTTTGTGCTTTGGAATTCCTTTAAGCAAACGCCAATAAAACATTTTAAGGTGTACTCTAATTTCTTGAATTATTGGTAAACATCTTTTCTATGACCAAGGGTAATTACATCAACAATAAGCTCCTTGTCTAAAATTTCATATATGATTCGATAATTACCAACTCTTACCCTATAACCCAGGCGTCCTTTTAACTTTTTACTTCCTTTTGGTCTAGGATCTTCTGCTAACTTACTAATGGATTCCAAAATTGGAAAAGCATTTTCATCCGAAAGTTTATCAAGTTGCTTTTCCGCTTTTTTAGAAAGTATAACGGTATACCTAACCATTCTTTTCTTTCCTCTTATTTAAGTATTCAGAAAGCAAAATTCGTTCGCCATTATCTTCCTTTTTTGCATCATCATAGGCGCGAATGTCCTCTAAGTCTTCAATTTCAGTCAATAATGAGTCAAACTCCTTTTCGGGAAGGATAACAAGGGTATTTCCAGCTGAATCCTTTATAAATTGAGGGTTTATGCTTATCATATGCCTTGCGATTATATTTTAGCAAAAATAATCAAGTTTTTCAAATTTTAATCATCTGACAGTTACAGTTACTAAATGGAAACCCCAATGAAAAAAGTATTAACTCAATTTCCTTTACTTGAGTTAAGGAATACATTCAGTAAAAATGTTTAAATTAGTCCGTTGAAATCAAATACAAATACTGAATATCAGTTGCTCTCCAAACCCGATAGCAGCGGCACCCAAATCCTCCAACTCGAACAACGCCAACTCTATGGCAGCTCCCGTTTAGGGGTAATAACCCAAGAAGTGCGAATTGCTGAAAATGCCTCCTGGCCCAATGTATTACCTATACACGATACCGCCAATGCACCTTTTGTGCTTTGGAATTCCGATAGCACCTACCAAGACAGTGTGTTCATAAACCCATTTGATTCGGTGGGGTATAAATTGGAGGGCTAGTCTCCGTAAATTCTACATCGCCCAAGGATCTACAACTATCAAGTTTGGAATTTGTTTAAAATCAGAAATATTTCGGGTGACAATAACTAAACCATAGACAAGTGCAGTAGCTGCAATAATTGCATCACCAAGAGCTATTTTTTTTGTTTGTCGAATTGCTATTGTTTCATGAATAACAGCTTCATTTATGGGAAGTATAAGAGCCAATTCCATGAAGGCTCGTAAAGGCTTAAGTTGCAGTTCAGAAGCACCATGCCTGCCCAAAAGTTCAATTTGCGTTACCGCTTAAATAGTTATGTTTAAATTATTCAAAAAAGAGCTGGCTTTTGGAGGGAGCTTGTCGCCAAACTCATCAATAATAACATTGGTATCAATCAAATATCTCTGTTCCATTCTTTTCGGGCTTGCTCAGTATGGGCCTTTAAAGCTTTATAGTCATTGTCAGAAAGAATTCCTCGGAAGGAAGCCATTGACTTTTTAGGCATACTATTCCCTTCTTCCGAAACCTCATCCAAAGCATACAAAAGGATCTCAATTTTTCGGCCAATATAATTGGTGGGAATATTTAGGTGAACACTACTTTCTTGTGGAGTTACAATGGTCTTTATCATATCAACACTATTAAACCTGAATCCTAATTGAGGTTGGATTTGGGTATGAAAGTAATTAGAAAATCAATATAACCACCAACTACAAAGAAAAACTCCTTTACACCTCCAATAGAAATATCCTATCTTTGTTATACCGATAGGGAAAAACTAACCTTTCCATTACATTCCAAGGAAGTTTTTCACCATCGGCATTGGAAGGAGTAAATCTCGTAAAGACTATCGTCGTTTCTCGATTAACTCCTTCATAAAGATACGCCGAAAACACCAACCCCATGAACAACCTCACTTACCACTACAAACCCGGCACTAACCAGTTGCAGTTTGTGGAATATGCTATTGCAGATGGGGACTATACACTAGATATCGTTTTACAGCAATTTAATTTTTCAAAAAGCTGAATTCTATTTAAACCATTAAATTTGTAGTATAAAGAATTCAACAATGGTCCACCGCTTTTCGGACATTATTCAATTAATTAAACAGGCTCAGGCTAATGCAACTAAGGCCGTCAATACGGAGCTTATTAATCTTTATTGGAAAATTGGTGAATACATAAGCAAAAAAATTAAACAATCAGAATGGGGAGAGTCGGTTATTAAGGAATTGGCTAACTTCATTCAATCGAATGAACCTGAAATAAAGGGCTTCTCCGACAAAAACATATGGAGAATGAAGCAGTTTTATGAAACTTATCAGGACCATCCAAATCTCGCACCACTGGTGAGAGAAATTAGTTGGACCAATAATTTGCTTATTTTTTCAAGATGTAAAAAAATTGAAGAAATTGAATTTTACTTAAAACTCGTAAAGCAGGAAAATTATAGCAAACGGGAATTAGACAGGCAAATTTCATCAAGTCTATTTGAGCGGTCAATAATTGGCAACTCAAAACCCTCACCATTGGTGAGAGAAAACATGAATGAAATTACCAAGGCCATTAAAGATAGTTATGTTTTTAAATTTACCGGATCCGCATACCGAATGCGACTTGCAACAAGGACTTGTAAGGCAAATAAAAGATTTTATACTCGAATTAGGGAAAGACTTTTTATTTATAGGTGAAGAATATAAATTACAGGTTGGCAACAGCGATTTTTATATTGATTTACTATTTTATCACCGAGGACTACAGTGTTTAGTTGCCTTTGAGCTAAAGGCTGACAAATTCAAACCGGAGCATTTAGGGAAATTAAATTTTTATCTAGAGGCTTTAGATAGGGATGTAAAAAAACCAAATGAAAAACCAAGTATTGGTGTTTTGTTATGTAAGGACAAGGATAGTGAAGTTGTAGAATATGCTTTAAGCCGAAGTCTTTCACCTACGATGGTTGCAGAGTATCAAACACAACTGCCGGATAAGAAGCTATTACAACAAAAACTTCAAGAATTGTTTGACAATGACTCGAATAGCTGAAAGAAAATTAATTCTACGGGTACTATCTTAAAATGGACTAAACATAAGGTCTATTCGGCATAAGCGATAAATTTGGTGAAATATGCTTCTTAATGATTTCAAATAAAATACAGAATTTCAACAATTTATACCGAATGGACATTATGTTTAGTCCAATTTTTGTATTAATTTTATTTGAAAAAATTGGCCTAACATTCTGTATCCTCGGCATTTACCAATGTTGAAAATGCCGAGGATAAAAATAAATGATTCCAGGAGGCCTAAGCGAACTGGAATCATATTATTTTTTCTCTCGGTATAAATTTATAAATTTCCTTTGGACTATTTATTAATTAAAATTGGTATTATTATCCTCAATCTATTATTTAAAGTTTATTTGAAAGCTAAAACTACCTAAGCTAAACCCGGTAGAGCCAAATAGCTTTGCCTGGCAGACTATTCCGGAGATGGTAAAAAGTTATTAGGCAAACTATAGGCGATAACGGGGATGAAGATTATTCGGGCCTCTGAAGCCACGTTTTCAAATAAAAACAAGAAAATCAGACTGAAATTTTACTTTTTCAACCCTTCAGCCCTAAACATAAAAGGAAGAAAAACATCAATGGAATCGGCTTCCATTACCTCGCCATTGGGATTAAGCAACAGTATGCGAATGGGCTTTTTGAATTGACTTTCGTACTCCGCCACCACCTGACGGCAAGCGCCACAAGGGGTAATTGGAGTATCCGGATCCATAATGATGGAATGGGCAGTAATAGCCATGGTTTTTACAGCAACCCCCGGATATTGCGCTGAGGCAGCAAAAATGGCCACTCGTTCGGCACAAATACCTGAAGGATAGGCCACATTTTCCTGGTTATTACCTATGACTTTTTTACCATTCTCCAACAAAATAGCACAACCTACATAAAACCTGGAATAGGGCGCATAAGCCTTGTTGGAAGCCTGAACGGCTAATTGAATCAGGTCTTGATCCTCCTTGGACAACTCATTTACTGAGCCATACACCACATAGGACAATGTTAAATCAACCTTTCTCATTCCTCATTATTTATTTTTAACAATCAAAGCTACGGCCGAAGCCTCCAAACCTTCTTCGCGGCCAACAAAACCAAGCTTTTCTTTGGTAGTCGCTTTGATAGAAACACAATCAACTTCAACCTGAAGAAGTGCTGCAATAGTTACTCGCATATCCTCTACGAAAGGCATTATTTTAGGCTTTTGCAAGCACAAGGTAGAATCAACATTTCCGACAATCCATCCTCGACTGTGCAATAAGGCTACAACCCGTTGAAGTAAAATTTTGCTGTCGATGTTTTTAAACTCCTTGGAGGTATCGGGGAAATGTTTGCCAATATCGCCCAAGCTGGCAGCACCTAGCAAGGCATCGCAGATAGCATGCAACAACACATCGGCATCGCTATGCCCCAGTGCCCCTTTGCTGTGAGGAATTTTAACACCACCCAGCCAAAGTTCGCGTCCTTCGACCAGTTGGTGAACATCGTAGCCATAGCCGATTCGAAAAGGTATTTGGTTCAAATTTTAAAAATTGGGGTGCAAAGATGGGATTTTCTTCCTTCTTAACACCTGGGTATTTTATCGACCCGAGTTTGGTGGCGACCACCTTCAAAGGCCGTTGAGAGAAACAAACGTACGCATTCTTTTGCATCATCCACCGCAATAAATCGCGCAGGAATAGCCAGAACATTGGCATTGTTGTGTTGTCTTGCCAAGGCTGCTAACTCAGGAGCCCAGCACAAGGCAGAACGAATGCCGGAATATTTATTCGCTGTTATATTAACTCCATTACCACTTCCACAAATAATTATTCCAATGCTGAATTTTCCATCGGTTAAATCCTTGCACAAGGGATGAATAACATCCGGGTAATCCATACTGGCAGTGGAATGGGTGCCAAAATCAATGGCATCA
Organism: Bacteroidia bacterium; assembly: GCA_019695265.1. Classification (NCBI taxonomy): domain Bacteria; kingdom Pseudomonadati; phylum Bacteroidota; class Bacteroidia; species Bacteroidia bacterium. The sequence continues at coordinate 30,593 of JAIBAJ010000020.1, forward strand.
AACCCCAGTTCGGCAAGCAATGGCTTAAGAATTTCCTTCAATTCGTATCCGGCATGGTCGGCAGCAATTCCGATGGGTTTTGGCATGGTGGGTTTTGGTTTGGTATGGATTACAAAGTTGGGATTTTTTTTGCAGTACCCGGCAAAAAAGCGAAAATTGATTGAATGAATCCTGAAAATTTTACATTTGTCCAACATACCAATTGAAAAAAATGAATCCTATCATCAAAAACGTTTTGGGCTTTGTGCTCGGGGCTTTCGGTGCAGTTATGTTAAACGGACTTATTATTCGGATCGGGGGCAGCATCATCCCTCCTCCTCCGGGCACCAATCTCAGCACGCCGGAAGGAATAAAGGCTGCTATGCCCTTGTTGGAGGCCAGGCACTTTCTTTTCCCTTTTATTGCTCACGCTTTGGGTTCTTTAGCCGGAGCCTTTATCGGATCCATGCTATCGGCAAGTTACAGACTTATTATTGCCTTAGTTATCGGAGGCTTGCACATGGTTGGCGGAGTAATGATGGTAATGATGGTACCGGCACCGACGTGGTTTAACATCTTGGATTTGGGCATGGCCTATCTTCCCATGGCTTGGTTAGGATGGAAAATTGCAGAGTCTATTCGCAAATAAGGAGTGTCTAAACACTTCCATACAATGAAGCAATCCTGAAAAAAGACTTATCCGGCAAGAGGGTTTCCCAGCTTTTTTGCCTTGAGCAATGGTTCCTGCGTTTTGTGGTCGTAGGTTCGTTTGGCAAGTTCTTCCTCTGTAAAAAACACCGGATTGGTTTCGTGATCTAAATGCCGCTCCTGGGCAGGTTTCAACATTTCTTCCGCTAAATCCTTGTACCTACTTTGAAAGGCTGCCAAGGTGTATTGTCCATAAACGGTATGACCACCTTCGTAGCATTGCACTTGGTATTCTTCAAAGGTAGTTACATAGCCGTGGTAGGCATTGCAATAGGTTGAGATTATAACTTGCTTTACCCCTCGTTTAGACAAAACCTCCAAAACTGTTTTTTCTAATCTCCAGGAAGCAACCGTGGTTAATTCTCCGGCCACACCAACAATAGCAATTTCACCCAGGATAAAAATTTGCAGGGGTAACACCAAGGGAGTCCAGGGTTTATCGGCCAGACTTCCGTTGGCATGAAAGCGTTTGAAAGTAGCGATTCCCCGGTCGGCCCAACCCGGAATGATGAAATTTTTCACATCTCCGGTACCCATTATTTTTCGCTCGCCCGACTCTATCAGAATTTCCTTGTTTCCTTGTGCCTTATCCCGCTTCCGGATTCTTTCACCAAATTCCTTTTTCGAAAATGGGGCAATGGCATATTCCCAGGCCCGAACCAGTTTGATAAGTCCTTTGGCTGCCGTAGCCACTGCTTTAGCCATGCCCGGACCTTCGGCAGTACCTTCAAAAAATGCTACTCCCTGACACGGAGGCGAAGTAAAGGCATCGGTGTTACCATTGGCAAATTCGGGATAAGCCGTGGTATCGGCAAACTTCACATAGCACAAGGCCGCATCTAATGAAGGAGCCAATTCAGGTGAGGAGAGGGCTTGTTCAAAGATTTCATTTGCCTTTTCAAACTGCACTTTTCCATTGTATTTAGCACTTTCCACATAATCCTCTTTGAATTTCCCCATTACCTGTCCACGTTCTTTCACATAGATAAAGTTGGGACTGATATCGCCACAAGCCCGCTGTGCAAAGGAGGAAAGCACCGGCTTTCCGAAGCGCTTTTCAAGGGCTTCTTCCATCCAGGTTGCAGCATAACCTTTGTTATCTGCATTGATGTTGGTATTGTAATTAGGCACCGAGGTTGTATGAATACCAAACCAATTGATGGTAAACAATGGGTTTCCATTTAAATCTTCGGCTAGGAGCAAAGTCATACGTCTATCGAAAGCCAAATGGGTTTGATCTTTGGAATATTTGGTCACTTCCGGGTTTTGATTCCAGGCATCGATGCTGCGGTTGAAGGCTACTTCTTTGTCGGTTGGCATTTCGCCGGTGGAAACACGCAACCTGGCAGGAACGGCATTTTCATGTGCTTCAATAATGGCATCGGCAATTCCATCCACAATGGTGGCATAGTTTTCAGGCATAAATCCGGGTATGCTCATGTTGTAGAGACCGTAGTGCGAATAGCCTCCCGGACCACTGTGAGTGTGTTGTGCGGTGAGCATTACATTTTGGTCATGAAAATCCAACTCGGCATGGTGGCGACTCAAGCGTTTCATCACTCCGCGCTTAATTGCCACGGTAATAAAGCAAATTTCGGCGTTAACAAAGGCTATTTTCTTACCGGTTTCTTCATCGATAAACACATAAGCCCTGGCATGCAATGGAGTTTCAACTCCCTTTACAATATTAAACCACATTCCAAATCCCATCATTCCTACTCCGGGTTTAAAGTAGGTAATGTCTTTTTTTGCTGAACCACAACGTAACATTCCGTAAATTTTTATTGATGGGCTAAAATATGCGAAATCACAGTTGTGATGCACTTTTTAAGAACTTAATTTTATGGAAAATATGTTAAAATAAAAGCAGGTAATTTTCCGGCTGGAATACTCGGTTTTAAACCTCTAAATGTATCAGTTAAGCTATCAAAATCAAGGATTTAGAGTAACTTTCCTTAACTATCTTCACAACTTTTTGCACTTTACCAAAGTCTAATTCGTACTTTGCCTTGTCCTTTTTTTACCTTTGCGCTCAATGAATCCCGAAATACAACAAGAAGGAAAATTCAAATACATCGAAAAGGGCCAAGGTCCTGTCCTCATTTCCTTGCATGGATTGTTTGGGGCATTGAGTAATTTTTCTGACCTTTTCAATCATTTTTCAGGCCACTACCGGGTAATCATCCCCTTGATGCCCATTTACGAATTGCCTGTTGATGAAACCAATGTAAAATCTTTGGCTTCCTACATTCAGGAATTTATTGAATTTAAAGGACTAGGTAAGGTAAACTTGTTGGGAAATTCATTGGGTGGACATGTGGCCTTGGTTTATACTGTTGCCAATTTAGACAAGGTAAATCTGCTTATACTTACCGGAAGTTCAGGATTGTACGAAAATGCCTTTGGAGGTTCATTTCCACGCAGAGAAGATAAATCCTTTATTCGCGACCGGGTGGCTTACACCTTTTACGACCCTAAACATGCCAATGACGAGTTGGTGGATGAGGTGTTTGGATTGGTAAACGATCGCGAAAAATTGATTCGAATTTTGGCCCTGGCCAAGTCAGCCATCCGACACAACATGGCTGAAGAATTGCACCATATTCAAAGTCCGGTTTGCTTGATTTGGGGCAAGCAAGACAATATTACCCCGCCCGATGTGGCAGAGGATTTTCATAAATTACTTCCCAACAACGAGCTATTTTGGATTGACGAATGTGGCCATGCACCTATGATGGAGCAACCACAGCAGTTTAATTCCATTCTAGATTCCTGGCTGAGTAAGCAAAAAGTTTGATCGCTTCTTTTCAATTAAGCGTTGGCCTTCCCCCGGGAATTTCCTTCGAGGTTTGGTAAAAATCCGGCAATTAATAGTTACCCTAACTAGTTGGGTTATCTGTTGCAGGCTGAGGTTGCGCCTCGGGCAACGATAGAGGCAAGTAGCCCACAGGACCACTACGGCGATAGCCTAGGGGGACGAGGACTACAGCCGATAGCGTGACCCGAACGCCCATGCAGAAAATTGAGGGATTAGCTAAAAGATAATTGGGCGGAGGGGGCCCGCATACTAAAAATTATAAAAATTGGATCATTCCCGGTCTTGGACTTCTTCTACCCACTCCATTTATTCTTATTTAAACCAGGAAGAATACATGACATAATTATCGGCAATGCGTTGGTTAAGCGTTTCAAACTGTTCGGGGCTTAATTGTTTCACCTTTTTGGCAGGAACACCGGCATAAATAGAACCGCTTTCGACCCGGGTATTTTCGAGTAAAACCGCGCCGGCAGCTACAATACTGTTGCATTCTACCACACAATTATCCATCACAATAGCACCCATTCCAATCAAGACATTATCTTCCAGGGTACAACCATGAACCAGTGCATTGTGACCAATCGACACGTTATTTCCGATGGATGTAGGAGCCTTTTGATAGGTACAATGAATTACGGCACCGTCTTGAACATTCACCTTATTTCCCATTTTAATCCAATGCACATCGCCACGAACTACGGCATTGAACCATACACTGCAGTCGTCGCCCATGCTTACATCGCCCACCACGGTAGCGTTAGGAGCCAAAAAACAATTAGAACCAAATGAAGGAAGCTTTCCTTGAACGGGTAATACCAAAGCCATGCTGCAAGTTTAATTTTTTTTCCCCCTCAATTCCGAAATTTCTGCGTCGAGGGCCAACTGCCGTTGCAATTCGTGCAAAACGCTAGGTTCAGCGCCACGTTCCAGGCAATTCTCAATTCCGCAGCGTTGGCAGGTTTGATTCACCACTTTTACCGGTACCGAAGGCGAATTCCAAAACCTAACCTTCTTTTTAAACTCATTGTTAATCAGGAAACCAATGGTTACAGAAAGGCCTTTTTCGGGAGTTCGACCCAACCATCGGGCCAGGGTAAAATTAAAATATTCATTGCCTGATTGTTCAAACTGAGAGCGCTGCACACTAGCTACAGGAGCTTTGGGAAGATGATCGGCCTTTTGCTTTTCCAAATCATTGAAAATACGAATTGCCAACCAGCGACGGCAATACACTTCATCGATTTGGTTAGCGTGGGGATTGTGCAACTGAGTGAGGTGCAATTCCTTCGTTAAATCGAAATGATCGACACCTGAGGAATAATTAAATCTCAAAAAGAAAAGGTTTTTAATTCCGAAATGAGAAGGGATAATGTTGGTGAGCCGGTGCATAAACATCTCGGGCGAAGAATTGTATTTTTCCAAAAAGCGAAGAAACAATTCAGGCCTCCACTCCGCATTATTAAAAAACAGGTGCAAATCGGCAATCAACTGAGCTTTAGGAATCATTAGCGCCCCGGAGAAATAGCTTGCTTTCATATTGGCCAGCACTTGTTCAAAGCTACCGGCCTTTTGCCATGGGGTAACAAATGCCCGTTCAGAAAGCTGCATTTGACTGTAGCCAAGTTCCTTACCATAGATAAAAGCCTTTTGCGTATCGGCTAATTGCTCGTTGATAAGCAGCGTTTTTGTTTCAGGCAAAAAAATGGAACGAATGGGCGTTAGAACAGAACTTTTTTCATTGGGTAAACTTTGTATGGTATAACCGAATTCACTTACCAAAATTTGCTTCAGGTTTTCCGACTTCACCGGTAAATCCTGGGCCAATCGGTGAGAAATAGCAAATTTTTCGGCTTCTTGCTCCAGGTCCTCGAAATAATTTTCATGCATTTCCTGATACGAGCGCAAGGCTGCAAAATAAAAATGTTCCTGGGTGAGGTTATAGTTACGGGCAATTTCTATGATGGTTGAAATAAAGGCATTTATTTTGGCTGGGGCCCTCGATATGAGTTCGATCAACTTACCCTTATCAATTCCAAACAAATCGAGTGGAACTTCGCGCATGATAGGAGATTCCAATATTTGGATAATGGGTGATAGGTTATTATCCATTTTCAGCGAAACCAAATCATCGTAAGCTACCCCTAAAGCTTTTGCCAGCATGAGAATTTTATCGGGTTTAGGAAACTTTTTTCCTTTTTCAATTTCATTCACATAAGAGACTGAACTTTCGGTAAGTCGGGCCAAATCGGTTTGCTGCAAACCCTTTTCGTTTCTTAACTGTTTGATTTTCAGGCCAAAAATCAAACGAATATTTTCTTCGGTGGAGAACAAGTCCAAATTTTTGTCAATAATGGGAATAATTTATGAAAGCCGAACATTTGGTTGGCAAATTGTTCAATTTAAATTATTCCGCAGTAATCCGGGTTATAGCGATTGTTAATCTGTAACTGTCCAATTATCCATCCCTCTCCTTTGTCTAAACAGCTTTTGCATCAGCCATAACACCGTACATTTCAAAATAGATTTGGGACAATTTTTCAATTGGAAAAGGAATTAGGAAAGGTAGCGGGGAGATTTACTAAGAATTCAGAAACTATTTTTTTTGTCAATCTTAACAAAACAAGTTACCTCCATTCCATTAAAAGTACCAATTTCTTAATATCCACATCAAAACTTATTAGCAACTTGTACTTCCAATTTCCTAATCAACGTGAAGATAAAACCTTGGAATAAAGTTAGGCCGTCTTGTCCCAGGTGCAACTCACCTTTATCGAAAAGAAGGCCCACTATAGCGATACAATTTGCCAATTTAGCAACATTTTTCCTTTTTGATTTCGAACCATTTATTTGCTACCGATGCTTGTGGAAAGGGTGGAAATCCAAGTTTTCGCAACGCAGCTAACTCAAGGCTTTACGAGTTCAATTTTCGGGGCTACCAACTTGTTTTTCAATCGTATGCACCTGATGTAAGATAATGAAAGGAAGATAAATGGAAAACAATCTTCAGTGACCCGAAAAATCACCTGCCCCGCTATCGCCTATAGTTTGCGAAAAAGGCTGGTTGAAAATTCAATGTTTAGTGTGTCGCAAAGCTATTTGGCTCTATCGGGTTTAGTTTAGGGAGGTTTAGCTTTCAACCAATTTTCAGTTAATCCCGAATTCTATAAGTAGGCTCCTATTAGAATTTGGGTTAATACCTTTAACCCAACCCGGGTGCAACTGAAAATAGTAAAAGGCCTGACAAATTGTTACAGGGTTGGTAGTCATTCTAACAACTCCAAGTCTTCCCTCTCCACCGGAATAGGCTGCGGCTAAATCAAGTTTAAACAAAGGTAGTAAGGGTTTATGGAGTAAAGATGCGATAAAACCCCTTCCAAATAGCACTAAATCAACTTGTTTTGACCTATATTGGGTATTTGGATAAATGGTCTTGTTGGTTGGTTTATCCAAGAGGTCTGCCCCGTTGTAACCCGCCCGGCATAAGTAGTTTGGTGGAGTAACTTTTTTATATCACAACTCTGCGGCTTTGTGGCCTTACAAACGCTGGTCTTCGTCAAACCCGTAGTTAATAGGTTCGAAATATTTACTTATCGGTCACAGACCGAAAAATCAATGGTTCAGGATGCAAAACTGAACCAGCGGGATTGGTTCATAGAAAAGACCTTTCCAATAAACCAAATTTTTTCATAGAGAAAAGAAGTAAATCCCAAATTCAAACATTGTTATTAAGTTGTCCGAAATTCTTGCTAATTTTGACCTACATTTCTTAAAATACCATCAGCTAAATTATTTAACACATGGATAATACAATGCTCATACAGGTAACCAACCAAAAAGCCATCGGACTTTTACATGAGTTGGAAGAATTGCACTTGATTAAAGTTTTGAAAGAAAATTTATCTACAAAAAAAACCAAGCTCTCTGATAAATACAAAGGTACCCTATCGCCTGAACAAGGAAAAAGCCTGAATCAGCATATAAAACAGATGCGTAACGAATGGAACGATATCTGATTGATACCAATGTAGTTTCTGATTACCTCTCTGCTTCCCTACCAATTTCGGGTATGGATTTTTTAGATGGTGTGATTGGAAAATCCGGTGAACTTGACCACCTCAGTCCGGTTCAACTTGACCACCTCAGTCCGGTTTAAATTGACCACCTGAATCCGGTTCAAATTGACCACTAAAAAGCGATAAAAAAAATCATGTTGTAA
>JAIBAJ010000021.1 GCA_019695265.1 Bacteroidia bacterium
CTTGTCAGGTAAGGTTTGGGCTTTTTGAAGAGCTTTTGCCATGCCTTTTGGCGCAACAGATCCCGGTTCAACATGAATGTCGGTCAAGTGTGCTATTCTGAAATTTCGTCTTTTATGCACATGAATGGGAGCATTTAAGGCCAATGCATCACTCCCGCTAATGGCTAAACCTGCACCCAATACCGGAATGGATTTAATAAAATTTCTTCGATTTGACATAAAACAAAAATAATCAAGGATGTTATCCCTTGAAGGTAAGCCAGGAAATTAACGAAATGATTACAATTCCTCCCAAGTCAATTAACCATCCTACTTTCATCATTTCTTTGGTTCGGATAAATCCGGTACCAAAAACGATGGTATTGGGTGCTGTGGCCACCGGTAACATAAACCCAAGCGATGCCGATAAGGTGGCCGGTATCATCAAAACCAAGGGGTCTACTCCCAAAACAGATGCAAGTGGAAGTAATATGGGTAGAACCAATTGTATGCTAGCTACATTGGAAGCAAATTCACTAATTATGGTTACCAAGAGGCATAATCCAATCAACAATAGAATTAAAGATGTGCCTTTGAATACTACCAGTTGGGAGGCTAGCCAATTACTTAAACCTGAAATTTCAAATCCCTTGGAGAGTGCAAATCCACTTCCAAAAAGTAAAATAATATCAAAGGGTAAACCTTTCACATCACTAAATTGGAGTATTGGGCGAAACCTGGAAGAAGTTTCGGAATCTTCACCGCGGTGAAATACCGGTAAAGCCATTAAAACCAAGGAGGCTAACATGGCAACTGTACTATCCTGAACAAAATCTTTGGGAAATAATCGACTCCATCCTTTCCACGAAACAGATGCAATTTCAATGTCTGATCGTGTTAACCATAAAAATGCAGCTGCAAAAAATACCATAGCAACCACTTTTTCCTCCGGACTCCATTTTTCCGGTTCAAGTTTTCTTTCAGAAATTTTGAAATGTTTTACTGCCTCCTTTCGAATAAAAAACAACCACAGAACCCCAAAAGTAAAGCCTAACAAAAGCAAGGAAATTGGAAAACCTAAACTGGACCATTTTAGAAAATCCATTTCCATTTGATTTGGAAAATGTTCATTATAAAAACCCATAAAAACCATGTTGGGTGGGGTTCCGACTAAAGTTGCCATTCCTCCGATGGAAGCTGAATAGGCCAGACCTATTAATAAAGCCGATGGATAACTGCTTTTCCCTCCCGGTTCTAATCCTAAATTACTAACAATTGAAGTAACCGCGGAAAGTAATAGCATGGTGGTGGCGGTGTTGCTTATCCAATTGGAAATCAGGTACGCTGAAAGCATTACTGCTGCTAGTAATCCGGTAGGATTAGACCCGATTTTTCCCATTATCCCGAATGCTATGCGTTTATGTAAGCCTGTTTTTTCAATTGCAAAACCCATGATAAAACCACCAATAAAAAGGAATATTACCTGGTCCATGTATTGGGCTGCAATGATTTTCGAGTCTGCAATTCCCAATAGGGGAAACATAATTATAGGTAAAAAAGAGGTGACCATCAAATGAACCACTTCAACCATCCACCAAGCGGCCATCCAACAGGCTATTCCGGCTGTATAATCTGCTTCAGCCTTTCCTGTAGGTTGAATAATGAAACCAACCAAAACGAATAATATAGGGCCAAGGAAAAGTTTGATGTAATACATCTCCTTAGGATTTTAGTTCGGAAGCAAGTTGCTTGATATCGATGCCATCAAAGGTTCCTGAACTCATCAATAGGAGATTTGAATGGCCATAGTTTTTTGAAATAAGAAAGTCTTTTAATAATTGACTATCGGTAAAAACTTGGAGGTCGGTTCGTTTAAAAGCTTCTTTAACCTGAGCAGGTGTTATGGGCTTTAGCTTTTTATGAGCGATGGTATGTGGATTGAAATAAACCACGGCAATATCGGCTAAATCCATGGAACCGGCATATTCGTTCAAGAAATTCTCATTCAAGGAACTAAAAGTATGAAGTTCCATACAGGCTACCAAGGTGCGATATGGGAATTGGGCTTTTACAGCATCCGTGGTGGCCTTTAACTTGGATGGAGAATGGGCGAAATCACGGTAAACATCCATGGTTTCAGTGCCTCCCATCCATTCCAATCGCCTGGCAGCACCTGTAAATCCTGCAATGGCATTATAGAACTGCTCCTTAGTTAATCCGGCATCCACGCAAGCTAGTCGGGCCGCTTCTAAATTCATTAAATTGTGGTATCCAAAAATTTTTAAACCAACCTTAGCTCCTTCCGGTGTAATAAGGTATGTTTTTCCATCAATAATTTGGTGGGGATGCGCCGAATATGGAAAAACCTGAATCGATGAAAAGTCTTCCTGACAAAGTTGCGCTAAAACCGGGTCGTCCTGGCAAAATGCCAATTTCCCATGGGGTTCTATTAAATGAATAAATTGTCTGAATTGATCCACATAATTATCAAACGTCGGAAATACATTAATATGATCCCAGGCAATTCCGCTGATAATGGCAAAATGTGGTTTGTATAAATGGAACTTGGGCCTTAAATCAATTGGTGAGGTCAGGTATTCGTCACCTTCAAAAACAGCCAGCCTGGAAGTGTTATTTAAACTGACCATGGTATCGAAACCTTGTACTTGTGAACCAACCATGTAGTCGAAATCTACCCTGTTGCTGCGTAAGCAATGCATAATCATGGCAGTAATGCTGGTTTTTCCATGACTTCCACCAACAACTATTCGTTTTTTATCCTTGGTTTGTTCGTATAAATATTCGGGATATGAAAATACCCTTATTCCAAGCTCTAGGGCTTTAATTAATTCCGGGTTGTCTTTTCGGGCATGCATTCCTAAAATGACTTCATCCGGGCCGGCTTCAATTTTCTCCGGGAACCAACCTATTTGTTCCGGTAATAAATCTTTCGCAGCTAATCGGCTTTTGGATGGGTCATTTATTTCATCATCACTGCCGGTAACTTTATATCCTTTTTCATGCAATGCCAAAGCTAGGTTATGCATCGCTGCTCCTCCAATTGCTATAAAATGAATGTGCTTCATATGGCTAAAGTAGAAATGGTTTGTAAATGAAGCTTATTGTAATTTTCAATCTTCCACCCTATGTTTGTTGATAACCCCGGCTTACTTATTTTAAATGATTCTAAATTATGGGTTGCATTCAAAAATCGTGGACTTATCGAAGAATCTAATTTTTTCTTTATGTTATTTTGCTCTTCAGAAGTTTGAATATGCATAAGACCGATATTTTAATCATTGGAGCAGGACCTTCAGGATGTGTTGCTGCCGGAATTTGTAAAAAAGAAGGGTTCAACGTTACGGTGGTAGAAAAGCAAAAATTTCCACGTTTTGTAATTGGAGAAAGTTTACTTCCTCGGTGTATGGAACATCTGGAGGCTGCCGGATTATTGGACGCTGTTAAAGAACAAGGCTATCAACAGAAATTTGGTGCCAAATTCGTTAAGGATGGCAAAGTATGCACCTTTACCTTTGCTGATCAATTTACCGAAGGTTGGAAATGGACCTGGCAAGTTCCTCGCGCTCATTTTGATCAGGTGCTCGCAACAGAAATTGAAAAGCAAGGAATTCCGGTATGGTTCGAACACGGAGTTACGGATATTAAAATCAATGGCACCGATTCTATAACAACGGTGGTAGATAAGGATGGAAACTCTAAAACCATTGAAGCAAAATACATCATTGATGCTAGTGGGTATGGAAGGGTTATTCCAAGGTTGTTCGGTTTAGATAAACCTTCCTCCTTCCCCCCAAGAAAAGCATTGTTCGCACACTTTATAGACCATAAAAGGCCGGAAGGGGAAGATGGATTCCGGATAACCGTTGTAGCTCATAAGGTGGATGTTTGGATTTGGATAATACCATTTTCCAATGGTATAACTTCGGTTGGTTTTGTAGGTGAACCTCACTATTTTAATGACTACCCCGGAAATACCATGGAAGATAAATTAAGAGCCATGTTGGAAAGTGATGTGAATACCAGAGATCGTTTTAGGGATTGTAAACTAGCCCTGGAAACTCAAACAATTGAAGGATATTCCATCGGAAGTACCAAATTCTATGATAAAGGATTTGTATTAACCGGAAATGCAACTGAATTCTTAGATCCGGTGTTCTCTTCCGGTGTAACCTTGGCTACTGAAAGTGGTGCAACAGCAGCTCGTGCCGTATGTAAATTCCTTCAAGGTCAGGAAGTTGACTGGGAAAAGGATTACGTGGAACATTGCCAACAAGGTATCAATACTTTTCGCTCCTACGTTGCAGGATGGTATGATGGAACTTTGCAAGACATTTTCTTTGCATCGAATACTAAACCTGAATTCAAAAATCAAATTTGTTCGGTCCTTGCAGGATACGTTTGGGATACCACCAATCCTTTCGTTAAAAAACATAACAGACTTCTTAAAACCCTATCCGAAGTAATTCGAATAGAAGAAGAAAAGCTTGCTACTGCTTAAGTAAGTATTAACCTAAGTATAAAAAGGGAGAATGTATCATTCTCCCTTTTCCATTTCCATCAATTCCCTCACAAATTTCACTGGTGCTGAACCATAGCTTAAAAACTTTTCATGAAATGCTTTTAAGCTGAAATCTTTTCCTTGCTCCTTTTTTAAATCTTCCCTGAATTCGTAAATCTCACTAAACCCGGTGAAATAACTCGACAATTGTACCTGGGTTAATGTTGCCCTTCTCCATTTACCCTGGGCCTCCGCCTCCTGTTGAAAACCTTGGCGCATCATTAAATCCATAGCATCTTGCTCTGACATATTTAAACAATGAATACCATAGTCCAAAATGGTATTACAGGTGGCCCTCAGGTTCCATTTGTAGTACATTAGCCACATTTCCGGTTCGTTATTTCCATAACCGTTTTCAATCATCATTCGTTCAGTGTATACTGCCCAACCTTCAACCATAGCTCCATTTCCTAAAATGGCCTTTACCAAACTCGGACTTTGATTGCTGTAAACCAATTGGGCATAATGTCCGGGAATAGCCTCGTGTATGTTTAATATTTGGAGTATGTAATCGTTATATTCACGTAAGTAACTTTCTGCTTTTTCTTTCGAATAGGAGGCCAATGAGCCTACATTGTAGTATGTTTTGGCATCTTTGTCATAAGGACCAGGAGCACTGATGGATGCTCCTGCAACCCCTGCCATGTACGCCGGTTCTTTTCGAACTTCTAATGGTTTGGATGGATCCAGGTATAATAAATTTTTATCCTTCACAAATTGGGCTAACTGTGGAATTTGCTTTTCTATGTCCTGCTGGAAATTCTCAGGTTTGCTATGCTTTAATGAAAGTTTGTCTATCATTTGTCGGATGGCAACTAAAGAATCCGTTGGCATTTTTTCCTTTTGAAAATACTTGCTCCACATTTGCGTGGTAAGCTTGTACATTTCTCCATGCAATTCCTTCTTGTGTTGAATGGCAATTTGATAAATTTCTTCTGCTTTATACTTGCTCTGAATGTCGTAAGCAAATTTTTTCTCAAACATTTCTTTTCCAATTCGGAATGATTTGCCTGATTTGGCTAAGCCAGGCTTAACTTCCTTTTCCAACCAGTTGGCATAACCTTCTATGGCTGCCAATGCTAATTTCATCCTGGCTTCAAAAGTGGTGGTTTCTTCGGCTGTAAATTGGGCAACTTTACAACTGTCTAACAAGGCAGAATTAAATAAGCCCATGCTTCCTCTGTTTTGACTTATAGCTAATTCCGTATGCTCCAACGTTGGGTTTTTGAGCTGCTTCTTGGCATTTTCATAATAGGCAGGAACACCGTTAAGCTTTTCTAAAACGCTTTTCATCCGCTGGTTTAATGGAGCATAACTTCCATTAATAATTTCTCCAAAAGCACTACCAACATTGTAATAGCTTGGATCCCATTCATAGGATTTAAACTCTTGCGCATAAAATCCGGTCGACTCCAATTGGTTCTTAATCATAAAGTAATCGGTACGATCTGCCGGACTCAATTGTGCCGGGTCATATTGGTTCAATTTCTCCTGCCAGGATTTTACAAATTCTGCTTCCTTAACTCGGAATGCTTCATCATAGGGTACCAATAAATGATCATATTGGTGATAACCTTGCGAACTGGCCCATGTTGGATACATCTTCCATAAGTCATTAATAAAGTTTTCCTTTAGAATAGCAAAAGCATTGTCAGGACTTGGAACACCTTGCCCTTGGTCATTACCTGAACCTCCGCAAGAGAATAAAAAAATCATAATTGGTAAAAAAAGTGCTTTTTTCATGTGTATAATCAATGTGCAAATAAACTGTTTTCTTTAGTTTGAATCTGAATAAATTAAAACTGTCCGCTTGGTATTATGGGTTACCATTCCTCTGTACATTCCTTCTGAATTAAATACCATGGCGGTATTGCCTTGGCTATCAACACCCACTAAACCGCCTTCCCCACCCAGCTTGACCATTTTGTCTAAAATAACCTTTTCACAGGCTTCTTGTAACCGTAGTCCCTGATATTCTATTAAACATGCTACATCGTATGCTACTACTCCGCGAATGAAAAATTCACCGTGGCCGGTGCAGGAGATTGCAGCACTTCGGTTGTTAGCATAAGTTCCTGCACCAACCATGGGACTATCTCCAACCCTTCCCCAACGTTTGTTGGTCATTCCCCCTGTACTGGTAGAGGCTGCTAAATTTCCATATTGATCCAACGCTACAGCACCAATCGTTCCAAACTTTTTTTCGGTATGGTCTAATTGTATCTTTCCATCGGCTTTTGCCTCCTGCCACTGCTCATAACGAAAGGCGGAATAGAAATACGCATCAGGTTCCATAGCTATTCCATTGATTTTGGCAAATTCCAAAGCTCCTTGTCCGGTTAAAAATACATGTTCCGATTTCTCCATAATTGCCCTGGCAAGTTGTACCGGATTTTTAACATTGGAAATCCCTGCAACCGCTCCTGCTTCTAAGTTGTCACCTCGCATGATACATGCATCCATTTCATGTTTGCCTTCCGCAGTAAATACTGATCCTCGACCCGCATTAAATAACTCACAATCTTCCAGTGAAATAGCCACCTTTTCAACAGCATCTAAAGCAGTTCCTCCTTCACGAAGAATGTTCTCTCCCACTTGTAAGGCCTGGTCCAACGCTTGCTTATAGGCCAATTCTTTTTCGGGCGACATGGCTGCCCTTGTTATGGTGCCGGCTCCACCGTGAATTACTAGCGAAAACATATTAATGGTATTGAGTGAAAATTTCGTTGGCAACAGCCATGGCTTCTCCAAATGCACTGGGATCTAACCAATAAACGGAATCATGGTTGTTAATCCATGAATAGAGGTTCTCTGTTGGCATATTCCCGGTAAGTTTATCCGATGCCATCGGACATCCTCCAAACCCTTTTAAAGCCCCGTCAAATCTCCTAACTCCATTGTTATATGCAGCTTCAACTTTTTCTTCCCATTTATCAGGTGTTGTATGCAAATGGGCTCCGAATTTTACTTTTGGAAATGCCGGTATCAAGGCTTTGAACATGTAGGATATAGATTCCGGTGTAGAACTTCCTATGGTATCAGCAAGGGAAATGTATTCAATTCCCATCTTCGATATCCGTTCTGTCCATTGTAGGGCTATTTCGGTGTTCCAAGGGTCGCCGTAAGGATTTCCAAAAGCCATGGAAATATATACCAATAAATTGCGATTTGCCTTCACTGCCAGGTTTTGAATTTGCTCCAAACGCTGTAAGTTTTCTTCAATAGATGAATTTCCATTGCGTTGCTGGAAAGTTTCAGATATACTAAAGGGTAGGCCTAAATAAGATATTTCTGAATATTGCAGTGCGTCTTTTGCCCCTCTCTCATTGAGAACTATGGACAATAACTCGGTATTGGAGTTGGATAAATCCAAACTATCCAGCACTTCCGCCGTGTCCTGCAATTGGGGAATGGCTTTTGGAGATACAAAACTTCCAAAGTCAAGTATATCAAAACCACATTTAAGCAGCAAATTCAGATAATTGATTTTGGTTTCGGTTGGAATAAATTCCTTAATCCCTTGCATGGCATCACGAGGGCATTCAGTTAGGTAAACCTTATCCATTGTTTTTATAGTTTCGAATATCTATA
The DNA here is from genome assembly GCA_019695265.1 of Bacteroidia bacterium. Lineage (NCBI taxonomy): Bacteria > Pseudomonadati > Bacteroidota > Bacteroidia > Bacteroidia bacterium. The sequence continues at coordinate 8,150 of JAIBAJ010000021.1, forward strand.
GTAGTTTTGCAAAAGCCCATTTCCGTAGGGTCAGAATTGGAACTTACAATGAGTATTCTGTTTTTATGATAATCGGCGACCATTCGATTATACCACTGCATTCCTTCAGCATCCAAATTGGAGCATGGCTCATCTAATAATACCACCGGTTTTGTCGATAACAAGGCAAGCCCTAATTTGACACGTTGTTTCATACCCGAAGAAAAAAACTTCAATTGCCTCTCTTTTGCTGCCGCTAAGCCGGTAATTTCCAAAAAATCGTTCAGCGTGCACGACAACGAATGAAATTGATGGGCAAATTGAAAATTCTCTATCAAACTTAATTCTTCAAACAAATCCAAATAGGGAGCGGCAATACTGCAAACCCGGTAATTTTTTTCAGAAGGTATTTCTTCCGATTGATCTACAAATCGAATACTTCCCTCCGAACCGGTTTGACTTCCCAGTATCATTTGTAGTAGGGTGGATTTGCCCGAACCATTGTTGCCCAATATAGCCAAAGATTCCCCGGCCGGTATGGTCCAAGTTAAACCTCTGAAAATCCAGTTCTGGTTATACCGTTTGCCAAGATTTTCAAGAATAATTTCCAAGGATTTCGAAGATAAAAAAAATGCCATGAAAAAGCTTTTTCCATGGCATTCTTAAGTATTATTTTACCCTTTCAACGTATGATCTGTCGCGGGTGTCGATTTTAATTTTTTCCCCTTGGTTAACGAAAAGAGGAATATTGATTTTTGCACCGGTTTCAAGTGTGGCTGGTTTTAAGGTATTGGTTGCCGTATCTCCTTTTAAACCAGGTTCCGTATAGGTAACCTCCAATTCAACAAAAGTGGGTGGCTCAGCCGTAATCGGATTATCACCCTCAAACGAAACTTTTACCATGATTCCTTCTTTCAACAAATCCAAACTTCCTCCCAACAATTCAGCCGGAATGTAAATTTGATCATAAGTCTCAATATCCATTACAACGAAGTTTTCTCCCTCCGAATAAATGTATTGGTACTCTTTGTATTCTACACGAACCACATCTACCGATTCGCCTGCACGAAAACGATTCTCAATCAATTTCCCCGTGCGGATGTTTCGCATTTTTGCTTGGTAGAATGCCCGCAAATTACCTGGGGTGCGGTGTTGGTATTCAAGGATTTGGCAAAGTTCGCCATTGAATCGGATAAACGTTCCTACTCCGATGTCTCCAGTATTAGCCATGGTGTTTTTTATTTTGAGGCCGCGAAGATAGGTTTTATTTTTCTCCTTTTTACCATTTCAACCGATTTCACCTTTTTATCTCCCTATTTATCTTTTCAACTTCATTCCCTCATTCGTGGAAAGCATCATTAGACCAATGCAGATTTGCTTTCGGTATTATTACCTTCTTGCTGTTTCTCTTTCCAAGTTTTCACGGTTTATTTTATTAAAGATGTTTTCTTCCTTGAATATTCCCTGTATTTTAGAAAACCATGAACCACCACCGTTAGAAAAATTAATCCCCCGCCAATCCAAAAACCTGAATTCATTTGCTTATGTTCTTCAAACAACCAAAAGGCTACCAATATTCCATAAACTGGCTCTAAATTCAAGGATAAATTCAAGGTAAAAGGAGATAGTTTGCTTAAACTTCGTAATGAAAGTATTCCGGCCAAAACCGTACAAACTAAACTGAAAAAGGTTAAATAGCCCCAATCTTGAAGGGTTGGATATAGTTTGTCGGTTTGAAAAGTACTTAAATACATGGGCAATAAAGCCAACAAAAAAATACCACCACTCAGCATTTCGTAAAACATAATCCCTTCTGCTGGTAAATCAGGTACTAGTTTTTTGTTTAATATCGACATCAATGCTGCCGTTACAGATGCTAAAATGGCTAATAAAATTCCTACCCCAAATTCAGCCTGAAAATTGAATATCAACACAATACCTAGTGCTACAACCGATCCAAACAATAGCTCGTCCCACCTAAATCGCCTTCCTAACATCACCGGTTCTAACAGGGCAGTGAAAATGGAAGTCGAAGAAAAACAACTCAATGCTACGGTAACATTGCTGTATTTAATTGATCCATAAAATCCAATCCAATGAATTATTAATATACAGCCTACCAAAGCTAATGACTTCATTTGCTTTACATTAGGAATGAAAAAACTGCCTTTTTGCCAAGCTACCAAAGCCAAGGTTGGTACAGTTATTACCAAACGAAATAGGATCAATAATACTTCCGGAAGTTCAATCAGTTTACCTAAAACGCCTGTAAATCCCCATAAAAATATGGACACATGCATGTACACATAGGCCCTACCCAGACTAATTGGAGCAATTTTCGAACTCATTCCCGCAAAGAAAAGAATATTTACTCGGCCTCTGCCTTTACTATTTTATTTTTTATACATGATTTATGGGATTTTTTTTGTCTTTTTAGGCGGGCCCCTTCGCCCACTCCAATAGAAGTGCCGGTAAGGGATTTCCTGCAAGTGGGCTTCAGGTCACGCTTTCGGTTGTAGTCCTCGCAGCACTTGGCTAGCGCCGCGTGCTGCTGTGGGCTACTTACCTCAATCGTTGCCCGAGGTGCAAACCCAATCGGCCCAACTTTTTATAAGCGGTTGTTCCATACCTGAAGGAGCAAGATTAGAGAATACATGCCAAGTGAACCTATTTCAGCCCGGGCAATACAATCAGGTTGGGGCTTGAGTCGGGTAGGGATAGAAGTGGAAAGCCCACAGCCCCGATCCCAATCGGGGCGAGGACTTGAAACGGATAGCCCGGACCTGAGCCGTTCCAAATGCTTTTTTGAAAAACAAATGCAATTGCGAAGGTACCCGCCTAAAAATGTATTTTCAAAATAAAGTACTGAAAAAAAAAGGCCGCCTTTTCAGACAGCCTTTAATTTGTTATTTATTCTCAATTGGAATAGGTTGAGGTTCCGGAGTTTCATCCCAAGGACGTTTGCCGAAAATGTTTTCTAAATCTTCTTTGAAAATAACTTCCTTTTCCAACAGCAATTCAGCCAGTTGTTTCAGTTTGTCTTTGCTGTCATTCAGAATTTTCTTAGTACGTTCATAAGCTTTTTCAATCATCAAACGAACTTCTTCATCAATAGCTTCGGCAGTTTTTTCACTGTAAGGTTTTGAAAAAGAATAATCCGATTGTCCAGAACTATCATAGAAACTCAGGTTACCTATACGTTCGTTTAAACCATAGATACTCACCATGGCATAGGCTTGTTTGGTGATTTTTTCCAAATCACTCAAAGCCCCGGTTGAGATTTTTCCGAAAGTGATTTCTTCAGCAGCTCTACCTCCTAAAGTTGCGCACATTTCGTCTAGCAATTGTTCGGTAGTAGTAATTTGTCTTTCTTCCGGTAAATACCAGGCAGCTCCTAAAGAACGTCCTCTGGGTACAATGGTAACTTTGATGAGGGGAGAGGCATATTGCAACAACCAACTAACCGATGCGTGGCCGGCTTCGTGGTAAGCAATCACTTCTTTTTCTTGTTTGGTAATAATTTTATTTTTCTTTTCCAATCCACCAACTATGCGGTCAACAGCATCTAGGAAATCCTGACGGCCAATGGATTTTTTTCCTTGTCTTGCCGCTATTAAGGCTGCTTCGTTACAAATGTTGGCAATGTCAGCTCCACTAAATCCGGGTGTTTGGCGAGCTAAAAATTCTACATCAACGGTATCGTCTAATTTTAATGGTTTCAGGTGAACTTTGAATATGGCTTGGCGTTCCACTACATCCGGCATGTCCACATAAATTTGGCGGTCAAAACGTCCGGCACGCATCAAAGCTCTATCTAAAATATCGGCACGGTTGGTAGCTGCGAGGATAATAACACCGCTATTGGTTCCAAAGCCATCCATTTCGGTAAGCAATTGGTTCAACGTGTTTTCTCTTTCATCGTTAGCACCGTGTGAAATGCTTTTACCTCTGGCCCTTCCAATGGCATCAATTTCGTCAATAAATATGATACAAGGCGATTTTTCTTTGGCTTGGCGGAATAAGTCTCTTACCCTGGAGGCACCAACACCAACAAACATTTCAACGAAATCGGAACCGGACAAAGAGAAAAAAGGAACTTTAGCTTCACCTGCAACCGCTTTGGCTAACAAGGTTTTTCCGGTACCGGGAGGTCCAACCAATAAAGCACCTTTTGGGATTTTTGCACCAAGTTCGGTATACTTTTGAGGGCTTTTCAGGAAGTCAACAATTTCACGAATTTCCAATTTAGCTTCTTCTAAACCGGCTACATCGTCAAATGTAATATTGACAGTATTATCCTTATCAAACACCTGTGCTTTGGAACGGCCTATGTTAAAAATCTGGGTTCCACCACCCATTCCACCACCCATTCTGCGCATGATAAACACCCACAACAGGACAATCAGGCCCAATGGGATAAGCCAGCTTAAAATGTCTCCACCCCAGTTTTTTCTAGGTTCATATTGAATACTTACACGATCTTGAGGAGGTAAATTGGTTTGGAATTTTTCTAATGCCGAATTGAAAGTTTCTACTGTTCCTATGTTATAGTAATAATGTGGGCCACTGCTGCCATTACCAAGCGATTTGTTGGCTACATCTTTGTATTTGGCTAATTTCAGACGGTCGGGCTTAATATAAATTTCTGCTGTTTCCTTATTCACTACAACAATGTGATCCACATCATGTGGAGCAAGCATTTCGGTAGATAATTTTTTCCAGGTAATTTCTTTTGGACCTTCGGTGAGGGTTATAAACTGAAATCCGAGAAATACAACGGCAACAACGATATAAATCCAATAAAAATTAAATTGGAATTTAGGTTTTTTTGATTTTTGGTCACCGGGACCTTTTCCATTCTTCGTTTCCATAATTGACAAATCCTTTGAACTTGCTAGAACCAAACAGGGTGGTAAACCCTAGTTGGCAGTAGCTTTTTTTGTTGTTTTTCTAATTGTTTTTGGTTTTTCTATTGGTAGGGTAGGGCTTGTTTCTGGTTCGTCGGTATAGTTTACCAATTCAGCATCACCCCATAATTTTTCAAGGTTGTAAAAGCTGCGTTTTTCAGTTTGAAATACATGAACAACTATGTTAACATAATCAATCAATATCCATTCTGCGTTTTGAAACCCTTCCGAATGCCAAGGTTTTTCTCCGGTTAGTTTCCTAACTTCTTCAATCACATTTCCACCAATGGCATCCACTTGAGTGGTACTATCTGCATGACAAATAACGAAGTAATCGCAAACTCCGCTTCCTGTTTTCCTTAAATCTAAACTAATAATTTCTTTTCCTTTTTTATCAGAAATTCCTTTTACGATGGTGGCTAGCAATTTCTCCGTTGGATCAGAGGGCAGAGCCGGTGTTTTTTTCTTTCGAGGCATTAATTTTTCCTTCTAAAAACTTTTTCTTAACTAATTTTATTTTCTTGTCGGAGTAAAAATCCAGACCATTAGGTTTGCAAAATTACAACAAGGGAATGAGCTTTTCACTATTTATTGGTAAAAACAGGATACATCTCACTGAAATCGACTCTACCAACAATTATGCCCTTGAGTGGATGAAAGGGAAAAGACCGCCTGAAGGTAGTTTGGTAACAGCCGAAATTCAATACCAAGGACGTGGACAACGCGGGAATACTTGGCTTTCTAAAGCTGGTTTGAATCTTACGGCAAGCTATATATTATACCCTGTCTTTTTGTCAGCACAAGGGCAGTTTTGGCTGAATAAGGCTCTTTCTTTGGCGGTTGCTGATACCATTCAAAGTATTTTGTCTTCCGAACAGGTTCAAATCAAATGGCCCAATGATATCTTGGTAAGAAAGAAAAAAATCGCTGGGATATTAATCGAAAACCAATTGCAGGGAACTTCTTTGTCTGCCTGTGTTTTTGGAATAGGATTAAATGTCAACCAAACTGATTTTAGCCAATTACCCTTAGCCACTTCATTGGCAAATATCACAGGTTGTACCTATTCTATACAAAACGTAATTGAAGAACTTTCGTCGCAAGTGGAGAAAAGATACCTTCAACTGAAAGCTGCTAACTACCAATTGCTGCAAAAGAATTATTCTGAACGTTTGTTTGGGTTACAGGAGGGGCTATCTCTTGAATTAGACAATAAAGTACACCTGGTTAAAGTTGAAGAAGTGAATGCCTTGGGACAATTAGTGGTAGAGATTGATGGACACTTGCGAACCTTTTCTCATGGTGAGGTAAAAATTATCCTAGATTGAACAATAAAATTGCAAATGCAACGTTGTTGCATCATAACCTAAAAATCTTTTGTTATGATAACCAACAACATTTATTCAGAACCTTGGTGCGACTTGGTTTTTGAAAAGCGAAATCAAGCATATGGAGCTTATCAAATCCGAAAAGTAACTAACCCAAACACCTTTATCAGTTTTTTTGGATCCCTTGCTTTAATTAGTGCATTAATTCTGATTCCCAAATTGTCGGATTACTTTTCTAAACCTGGACTAAGAGAACTGCCGGAGGAGGAAGCAATGGTATTTATTGATCCGGGCATTCTTCTTCCTAAGATGGAGATAGAAGAACCTGAACAACTCCCAAAAACCCAGCCCCAACAGCAAAGAACTATTGCAGATACACCACCGGTAATTGTGGATCAGTCTCAAGAGCAAAATGTACATACGACAGAAGAAAAGGCAAGCCTCGCAACTTCTACTTCCGAAAATCAGGGTTCTGAAACAGGGGCTGAAAAAGGAAAAATAAATGCCGAAATAACAGTAGAAACAAAATCATCTTTTCAAGAACAGCCCCAGCCTCCAATTTTGCGCAAAGGGTATGAACTTACAGAGCAACCAAAATTTATAGGAGGCGAAAAAGGTATGGCTGAATTTTTGCGAAAAAATCTGAAATACCCTGCAATGGAGAAAGAGAACGGAATAGAAGGACTGGTCTATGTTGAATTTGTAGTCTCTGAACAAGGAAAAGTAATGGATGTTAATGTAGTTCGGGCTCCAAGTAAGAACTTCGAAAAAGAAGCATCCAGGGTAGTAAAAATAATGCCTGATTGGATTCCCGGTAAAATGGAAAATACCAATGTTCCTACCAAATTGGTATTACCCATTCGATTTGAATTAAACTAATTATACATTTGTCAACCTGAATACCACCATAAAATGCTTTCTGAACGTCGGTCAAAATATCTTCTTTGGTTTTCTATTTTTATGGTGGTATTTTATGTAGTAACAGGCTTAATTCTCAGTCTAACCTCCATTTATAAATTCGAAAATCAAACTTTGATTGGGGTTGCCCTCATTATTTATGGAATTTTCAGAGCAGCCAGGATTTGGAGTGCTGTTCGCGACAATGCCTATCAGGAGTAATTTTTCAACTCTTCATGTTTTGTTAGTTATTCTTTTCCATCTAACTGGGAAACGGGCTTCATTTTTCCTTAGGTTTGCACCCGTTTATCAAGAATTCCTAACGTATGGCACAGGTAGAAATGATTATGCCTAAAATGGGCGAAAGCGTAGCCGAGGCAACTATTATCAAATGGGCAAAAAAAGAAGGTGATCGGATTGAAGCCGACGAAACCGTTCTTGAAATTGCAACCGACAAAGTAGACAGCGAGGTTCCATCCCCGGCTTCCGGTATATTAATTAAGCAATTATTTCAAGAAGGTGATGTGGTTCAGGTCGGAAAGGTAATTGCCATTATTGGTTCCGAAATGCCTTCAGCTGAGCTATCACCCTCTGAAACACCTGCCGCACAAGAGGCGGCTTCCATTGCCGAAGCAAAAGCCGCAGTTACAGCGCAAACTGCAAGTAGCGAAACCATTGAAAAAGTTTCTACTTCTGGCAAGTTTTATTCTCCATTGGTTAGAAGCATTGCTCAACAAGAAGGGGTATCCATGAGTGAATTGGATTCTATTTCTGGTACAGGTAAAGAAGGAAGAGTAACTAAAAACGATATTTTGGCCTACCTTCCTAACCGAAATAAAACTGCCGCTGTTCAAGCTGTTGCTCCTGCTGCTAAATCAGTTGCCCCATCTGCTGAAACCGTAAAAACTCCTCCAATTGAACCTTCTAAAACCGCTGTTCCTGTAATCCAGGCTCCTGCTGTTTCTGTTGGGGCAGGAGATGAAATCATTGAAATGGATCGCATGCGTAAACTTATTGCCGATCACATGGTAATGAGTAAACATGTTTCTCCGCATGTTACCTCTTTTGTAGAAGTGGATGTAACTTCCATCGTGCAATGGAGAGATAAAGTAAAAGTTGAATTTGAGAAAAGAGAAAAGGAAAAGTTAACGTTTACACCTTTGTTTATTGAGGCAGTTACAAAAGCCATCAAGGATTTCCCAATGGTGAATGTGAGTGTAGATGGTACTAAGATCATTGTTCGAAAAAATATTAATATTGGTATGGCTACCGCCCTACCAAGCGGAAATTTAATTGTTCCGGTTATTAAAAATGCTGATCAGAAAAATTTGGTTGGTATTACTAAAAATGTGAACGACCTTGCTGCAAGAGCAAGAGCTAATAAGTTGCAACCGGATGAAATTCAGGGAGGTACCTTTACCTTAACCAATGTTGGAACATTCGGTAATGTAATGGGAACTCCAATTATTAACCAACCTCAGGTTGCAATTCTGGCTACTGGTGCCATCCGGAAAAAACCGGCTGTAATTGAAACTCCCCAAGGTGATGTTATCGGAATACGCCACTTTATGTTTCTATCATTAAGTTACGACCACCGTGTCGTTGATGGGGCTTTAGGTGGTAGCTTCTTACGCAGAATAGGCGATTACCTCGAACAATTTGATTTTAATAGGGCTATTTAATTGCCTGTGCTTTACTTCTTGAAATGAATCTACTTTCGGTCGAAGGAATCTCCAAAGCCTATGGAGAGAAAATCCTTTTTAAGGATATTAATTTTGGCCTGAATGAGGGACAAAAAGTGGCATTGGTTGCCAGAAACGGGTCGGGTAAAACTACCTTGTTAAATATTCTTTCAGGAAAGGATGAACCCGATGCCGGTAATGTCGTTTTTCGCAGAGGCTTAACCATAGGTTACCTGGATCAAGATCCTCAATTTCCCTCCGGTTTTACGGTTGAAGAGGCTATTTTTCATTCCAACGCCGCTATAATTCAGGCAGTTCGCAAATATGAACATGCCATGGAAACCCAAATTGGCTTGGATGAAGCAATGGCAGAAGTGGATAGGCTTGGTGCTTGGGAAGTGGAATTCACCGTAAAGCAAATCCTTTTTCAATTGGGAATTACCAGGTTGAATCAGTCGGTGGATACACTTTCCGGTGGACAAAGAAAGCGTTTGGCCTTGGCACAGGTTTTAATCGATCAACCCGATTTTCTTATTTTGGATGAACCTACCAACCACTTGGATATTCAAATGATTGAATGGTTGGAAGGTTATGTTAAAGGCAGAAATTTGAGTTTGTTAGTGGTAACCCACGATCGATATTTCCTAGATGCCGTTTGTACCGAAATATTGGAACTGGAAGACCAAGTTTTATATCGTCACAAAGGAAATTATGCCTACTTCCTGGAGAAAAAACAAGAGCGCGAACTATCCAAAGCCAGTGAATTGGAAAAGGCCAGGAATCTCTACTTTAGAGAGTTGGAGTGGATTCGTAAACAACCTAAAGCAAGAGGTACTAAATCCAAATCAAGGGTCGATGCTTTTGAAGGTATTAAAGATAAGGCTACTTCTAAAAGATCTGAAAATTCATTTGAGCTTAATGTGAAAATGAGCCGAATAGGCGGAAGTATCATTGAAATTAAAAAGTTAAATAAGGCTTATGGGGATTTGGAAATTTCCAAAGGCTTTTCTTACACCTTCAAAGCAGGTGATAGAATTGGTATCGTTGGGAAAAATGGTACTGGTAAATCAACTTTCCTAAATATGATTGCCGGAAAGGAAGAACCTGATTCCGGAAAAATAAATGTAGGTGAAACCATTGTTCTAGGGTATTACTCCCAAGGTGGCCTTGAATTGAAAGAAGATAAACGAATGATTGAGGTGGTGAAAGATGTTGCCGATGTGTTGGTTTTGGCCGATGGCTCTAAATTAAACCCTACCCAATTCCTCAAACACTTCGGCTTTAAACCGGAAACACATTATACCTTCGTTTCGAAACTCAGTGGAGGAGAAAAAAGAAGACTCTATTTATTAACCGTCTTAATTAAGAATCCCAATGTCTTAATTTTAGATGAGCCTACCAACGACCTGGATATCCTTACCCTCAATATTTTAGAGGAGTTCTTGGAAAACTTTCAAGGAGTATTGTTAATGGTTAGCCACGACCGCTATTTTATGGATAAATTGGTCGACCACCTGTTTATCTTCGATGGTCATGGTAACATTAAAGATTTCAATGGGAATTATACCGACTTTAGAATGATGCTTGAACAAAAAGAAAAGCAAGATGCTAAAGACAAATTGGCCGAATCTAATCTGAAGGAAAACTCAAACTCAAATACCTCAAAAAAGAAAATTGGATTTAAAGAAAAGTTTGAATTCCAACAATTGGAAAAGGAAATACCGGAACTGGAAGAGAAAAAGAAGCAATTGGAATTGGATTTGCAAGCCTCTGTTTCTGATTATTTAAAAATACAACAACTTGGTGAGCAAATTGCTCAATTGTCTTCTGAATTGGAACTTAAATCCCTTCGTTGGCTTGAATTGGCTGAGTTGGTTGAAGGGGAAAACTAATTTAGAAAAATTTAAAAAATTCTTACTATTTCAGCATGGTATATGCAGATTCCTGCCTATTTTAACATCCACTATGGGTAGGTGGATTTTTGTATTTCTTGTTTTGTTATTGTCTGTAAATCAACTTGTTGCGCAAAAGGTTGGTTTGGTGTTAAGTGGTGGAGGAAGCAGTGGAATGGCTCATATCGGCTTAATTCAAGCGCTTGAAGAGAATAATATTCCCATCGATTATATTACAGGCACTTCTGCAGGTGCTCTTATTGGCAGTATGTATGCTGCAGGTTACACCGTTGAACAAATGAAAGCAATGGCAACCTCCGAGTCTTTTAAGGAAATGACAAAAGGTGTAATTGACGATAAGTATGTCTATTATTTCAAATCAGAAGAGGAGAACGCCTCCTGGATAAGTATTGAATTTAATAAGGATAGTATTTTCCGAGCATCTCTACCTACCAACCTAATTAGCACCTATCCCATAGATTTTACTATGATGGAAAACTTGGCCCCGGCAAGCGCTGCTGCAGGCTATAACTTTGATAGTTTGTTCGTCCCCTTTCGTTGTGTGGCTGCAGAGGTGGATTCTAAATCTCAAATGATTTTTAAAGATGGACAATTGGGCGAGGCAGTTCGTGCAAGTATGACCTATCCCTTCTACCTTAAACCTATCAAGAAAAATGGTAAGTTGCTTTTTGATGGTGGTTTGTACAATAACTTTCCTGCCGATGTGATGCTTAGGGATTTTTATCCGGATATTATCATCGGTTGTACGGTCGCTAATAATATCAAAGCTCCAAGTGAAGACGATGTTATTGGGCAAATTAAATCCTTATTGATGACCGCTACCGATTACAGTGTGCCTTGTGAAAGTGATATTATGATTCGTATTCCTGACCTCGGAGTAGGAGTGCTTAACTTTAACAATGTTGCTCCTATTATCGAAGCCGGTTATTTTTATGCCAACCAACAAATGCCCGAAATATTAACCAAAATTTCTTCCCGAATTACCAAAGAAGAACGATTGGCAAAACGTAAAGCCTTCCTTGATAAATGTCCACCCTTGGTTTTCCAAAATATTGAAATCAACGGACTAAATAAATACCAACAAAACTATGTGAAACGGAATATTCAATTAGCATACAAGGAAAAGGAGTTTGGATTAGAACAATTAAGAAGACAGTTCTACAGATTGGCCGGAGATAATAAATTAAAAGGTCTTTATCCAAGGGCAATTTTTGATACTACAACTCATAGGTATAAACTCAACTTGGATATTAAAAGGAATAACCAGTTTAGAGCACAATTTGGTGGAAATTTCAGTAGCAGAAGTATTAATGAAGCTTTTATAGGCTTACAATACCGTTATTTGGGCTGGTTCGGGTTGGATGTAACCGGTAATACCTATTTCGGCCGTTTTTACAACTCCGGACAAATTAAATTTAGGTTGGATTATCCCTTTAAAGTTCCTTTCTTCCTGGAAGGTGGAGTTTGTATCAACCAATGGGATTACTATCAAACCTATACTACCTTTTTTGAAGATAAAAAACCCTCCTACCTGATTCAATATGATTATGATGCTGAATTTGCTATTGGTATGCCCGCATCCAACGAAGGTAAAGTAAAAGCAAGTGTCGCTTATATGTTTCTTAACAACCGTTATTACCAAACTACCAAGTTTATCTCAACAGATACCCCTGACAATACCGAATTTTATGGATTTACCTCCAAAATATTGTACGAACGAAATACCCTTAACCGTAAACAATACGCCAACCAAGGAAGATACCTCAATGTAAGCCTGAGATATGTAGATGGATTGGAACGAACCTCCCCCGGTTCTACAAGTATTGATAGTGTTACCAGAAGGGTAGATCGGAAATGGATTCAGGCTAAAATAACCTTCGATAATTATTTTAATAAATACGGAAGTGTAAAACTTGGGTTAATGCTGGAAGGATTTTATAGCACCCAAAACTTCTTTTCTAATTATACCAGCTCCTTATTTGTTACTTCTGCATTTAAACCTACTCCTGATAGCCGTACCTTTTTCTTAGAGAAATTTCGAAGTAACCGATATATAGCCGGTGGTTTGAAGGTAATTTATGAAATCAGAAAAAACCTCGATCTCCGTATTGAAGCATACAGCTTTCAGCCTTTTACTGAAATCATGAGAAAAGATGACAATACCGCCGAATACAATAAGAAAATTCAATATCCCCGATTAATGGGAATGGGCGCGCTGGTGTATAACTCACCTATTGGCCCGCTTTCAATTTCTGGTAGTTACTATGAAACAGAACCTAAACCTTGGTCCATCATGTTTCATTTTGGCTATATCCTGTTTAATGACTCTGCTTTACACTAATTTTATGCCATGAAAAACATAGGTATCCTCGGTTCCGGCGCAGTTGGAATTACCCTCGCAAACGGATTTAATAAATTAGGCTTCTCTGTCATGTTAGGAACCAATAACCCATCCAAATGGGAAGGATTAAAAGCCAAATTAGCTCCAGAAGTAAAAATAGGTAATTTTCAAGAAGTTGCCTCTTTCGGAAATTCCATTGTCCTTGCCGTTAAAGGTTCTGCAGCCATGGAGGTTCTTTCATCCATTGAACCCTCCCTGGATAACAAACTAATCATGGATGCCACCAATCCAATTGCTGCATTGCCCCCTGTTAACGGCGTGCTTCAGTTTTTTACCGGCCCCAATGAATCGCTAATGGAAAGATTCCAACAGCGTTTCCCAAATTCCCATTTCGTAAAAGTATTTAATTCGGTTGGCAGCGCCTTTATGGTAAATCCTAATTTTGGAAATGAAAAACCTACCATGTTTATTTGTGGAAATTCAGAAGAAGCTAAATCGACCGTTGCCACTTTTCTCAATCAATTCGGTTGGGAAGTGCAAGATATGGGAATGGTTGAATCAGCAAGGGCTATCGAAAGCCTTTGCATGTTATGGTGTATCCCCGGATTTCTTCAAAATAGTTGGTCCCATGCTTTTCGTTTATTAAAGAAGTAAATTAAAGGTTTTATCAGATAAAGACCTATTTTTGCCACCCCAATTTTCCATCAATGCAAAAACTTGCTCTTACATTGGTTCTCTGTTTCTTGGTTAGCTTAACCATCGCTCAAACGGCCGAATCCAACAAGAAACCCGCTAAAAAAGCTAAAAAACCTAATCCTGAAAAATTACTCGACGAAGAAGTAAATTTCTACAAGGAAAATAGAAAGGAAGTTTATTCCGAACCGGCAGCACAAGGGAAGTCAGACCTAAAGTCTAAATCAGGTAAGTCAGCAAAAAAAGGCAAGAAAACCTTTGATGATAAAGCCAAGAAAAAAGCTAAAAAACAACCGGAAAATGCCAAGTTGGAAGAGGTAGAAAAAAATAAAAAGGCCGCCAATTCTACACAACCTTCTTCTACAGGGTCTTCCTCCAACAGTAAACCTGCTCAACCGGAAACTCCTTCTGTAAAAGAAAAATCTTCTTCTAAAGATAAACCGGCCAAACCGGAAAAGGTTTCTAAACCGAATCAGATTAAGGAAAAAGCCCCTGCTAAACCTGAAGATTCCCCTAAACCGGTAAACAATGCAAACCCTCCTGCAAAACCATCCGAACCTGTAAAAGCTTCCAACCCGGATTCAAAACCAGCCCCTGTACAAGCCCCTGTCACCAAACCTGCTGAACCCGTAAAACCGGCAAAAGAAGCAAAGGCTCCAACCAATCCCGAACCTCCTAAAGCAAACCCAACTCCGGCTAACAAAGAAGATAAGCCTGCAAAAAAGGATAAACCGGCTAAAAAAAGCAAAAAGGCAAAGGATGCTGAAGAAAAAACAGAACCTGTTCCTGCAGCTGACCCCAATGCCATTCGCCTCAATGACCTGAAAAAAAGTAAGTAAATATGAAAGTAGATACGAAATTGGTTGATAATCTTGCACAGTTGGCAAGACTGGAATTCAACGGTGATGAGAATGAAAAAATGGTTTCTGATATGAATCGTATGTTGGCTTTCGTCGAAAAATTAAATGAACTCGATACAACCGGCGTTGAACCATTAATCTACCTTTCCGATGAGGTTAATGTCTTAAGAGAGGACCATGCCGTTAAATCAATCTCTCATGAAGAAGCTCTAAAAAATGCTCCTCAAAAAGACAGCGACTATTTCAAAACACCAAAAGTTATTGAAAATCCAAATTTCTAAGCTTGACTATTCAACTTATTTCTCCTCAAAATTTCCCTGACTATGAATTGCTCGATGTCGGTGATTTCGTAAAACTAGAACGTTTTGGTAAGTATATCACTATCCGTCCCGAACCCCAGGCAGTTTGGAGCCCGGCATGGAATCGTAAGGAATGGGAAAAATTAGCCCATGTGGAATTTGTTCCGAAGTCAAGTTCTACTGGGGTCTGGAAACGTTTCAAGGAAATGCCCGATCGTTGGAATATTTCTTATCCCTTTTCTGAAACCGAGCATATTAAACTTCGCCTGGCACTTACAGGATTTAAACATGTGGGTGTGTTTCCCGAACAAGCTTGCAATTGGAATTATATCTACCAATCCATAAAAGCCCAAAAAACCGATAAACCTAAATTTCTGAATTTGTTTGCCTACACCGGCGCTGCTTCTTTAGCCGCGGCTTCTGCAGGTGCTCAGGTAACGCATTGCGATAGCATTAAGCAGGTTGTTACCTGGGCCAATGATAACATGAAATTGAGTAACTTGGATGGTGTGCGATGGATGATCGAAGACGCAATGAAATTTGTGAAACGTGAAATTCGTCGCGGTAACCTATACAATGGTATTATTCTTGACCCTCCCGCTTACGGACATGGCCCCAATGGTGAAAGTTGGAAACTGGAAGAAAATATCAATGAAATGGTGGGTGACGTTTGTAAACTCCTCGATCCCTCTGAGCATTTTCTCGTCTTAAATACCTATTCACTTGGCTTTTCTTCTGTTATACTCGAGAATCTCTTCCAAAATAGAATGCCCGCTAAGGCAAATCCGGAATTCGGTGAGCTCTTTTTGCAGTCCAAATCTGGGCTTAAGTTGCCTCTCGGCGTTTGGGGACGATGGAATTTTCAAAAAAATAAATAATTTAATCCCGGAAGGCTTTTTGTCCGATTTTTCAGCTAGCTTGTACGTTCATACTTGAGTTTTGGCGGGCCCCCTTCGCCATCCCAAAAACATCTAAACTCCATAGTACTCTAACCTGGCTTCGGGTCACGCTTTCGGCTGTAGTCCTCGCCCCCCTAGGCTAACGCCGTAGTGGGCCTGTGGGCTACTTGCCTCTATCGTTGCCCGAGGTGCAAGCCCCAATCTTTGCACTTATTCCTAACCGATCTTCATTCCTAAGCCTTGTTTGTCCTAATTCCAAATGAGATAATTTTTACAATCTTCTTTTCACAAATCAAACAATGGGTGAAGTTTGTAATACCTATTGCACACCCGCAATAGTCCTAGTACAATTTGGTATAAACGGCTTTTGCATCGGACATACCATTTTACTTCTCAAAATAGTTGGACTAATACTCCAACAAAATTGGTGCGAATTGATGATTGTGAACCTGTATTAAACCCAAATTTCAAAAGAAGTTTTACTTCTTTTAGAATTTGGGTTAAACAAGAAAAGCCACCCAACTTGGATGGCTTTCTTGTTTCCAGAGGGGATTAATAGACTATCTGTGGAATAACATTTCACGATATTTTGGAAGTGGCCAAGCCTCATCGCTAACCAATAATTCCAATTTATCTACTTCATATCGGATTTTCTCAAAATAGGGAACTACTTTGTCGCAGTATGCAATGGATTGTTTTCTCACATCACTCATGGCATTTGCTTTCTTCCGTTCTTCGGTCATGGCTTCCACATCATTGCTTATTTTAGCAATTCTAGAAGAAATGTCCTCAATAGTAGCCAATTGAACTTCAGCCAATTTCTTAAATCCGGCACCGTACAGCTCTTTCAAACCTTTCACATTTTCAATCAATTTGTTTTGGTACTCAATAGCTGTTGGGATAATATGGTTTAATGCCAAATCGCCAATTACACGTCCTTCAATTTGGATTTTTTTGGTATAGCTTTCCAGGTAAATATCATGTCTGGCGTGAATTTCTCTTTCATTGAAAACACCTAAGCTTGTCCAAAGTTTTACAGTTTTTTTACTTACCAAGGCATCCAATGCTTGAGGTGTAGTTTTGATATTGTTCAATCCTCTTTTTGCTGCCTCTGCCACCCACTCATCACTGTAACCATTACCTTCAAAACGTATTCTGGTTGATACCTCAATGTACTGTTTTAAAACTTTTAAAATGGCATCATCTTTTTTCTCTCCTTTGGAAATCAAAGTATCAACATCTTTTTTAAACTCAATCAATTGACTTGTCATGGCGCTGTTAATAGCTATCATTGCTTGAGCACAATTGGCTGATGAACCTACTGCACGAAATTCAAATTTGTTTCCGGTAAAGGCAAAAGGTGAGGTACGATTGCGATCGGTATTGTCAAGTAAAATTTCCGGAATTTTACCAATGTTTAATTTAAGATCGGTCTTTTCCTCAGGAGATAATTTTCCTTTCTTAACCTTACTTACCAATTCATCTAAAATAGCAGATAATTGGCTTCCAAGAAATACAGATATAATCGCCGGTGGAGCTTCATTGGCGCCCAATCGGTGATCGTTACCTGCCGAAGCAATACTTGCTCTTAACAAATCATCATTTTCATAAACAGCTTTGATGGTGTTTACAAAAAAGGTCAGAAATTGTAAATTTGTTTTCGGTGTTTTACCCGGACTAAGTAGGTTTTTTCCGGTATTAGTACCCATGCTCCAGTTGTTATGCTTCCCGCTTCCGTTAACTCCTGCAAATGGTTTTTCGTGAAATAAAACACGGAAGTTATGCTTGCGTGCGATTTTTTCCATCAAATCCATTAGCAATTGGTTATGATCAACCGCAATGTTCACTTCCTCAAATACAGGAGCACATTCAAATTGATTAGGAGCAACTTCATTATGTCGTGTACGAACCGGAATTCCTAATTTCAAGGATTCATTTTCGAAATCACGCATAAATGACATTACACGCTCTGGAATTGATCCAAAATAATGATCTTCCAATTGCTGACCTTTAGCCGGACTGTGTCCAAAAACTGTTCTTCCGGTTAATACTAAATCAGGTCTGGCATTATACAATGCTTCATCTACCAAAAAATACTCTTGTTCCCAACCAAGAGTTGCTACAACTTTGGTTACATTTTTATCAAAGTATTGGCAAACATCAGTAGCCGCTTTATCCAAAGCGGATAGTGTTTTTAATAAAGGCGCTTTGTAATCCAGACTTTCACCGGTGTACGAAATAAAAATCGTTGGAATACATAAGGTTGAACTAATAATGAATGCTGGAGATGAAGGGTCCCAGGCCGAATATCCTCTTGCCTCAAAGGTGTTGCGAATACCACCATTTGGGAAACTGGATGCATCTGGCTCTTGCTGAATTAATTGTTTTCCCTCAAAGGCTTCAATAGCTCTGCAATTATCAATAGGTTGGAAAAAACCATCGTGTTTTTCTGCCGTAGTTCCTGTTAATGGTTGAAACCAATGGGTGTAATGAGATACTCCTTTGCTTAAAGCCCAAGCTTTCATCCCTGTTGCAACTGCATCTGCCACTTTTCTATCTAGTTGAGTACCTAGTTCAACCGCTTCCATTACTTTCTCAAATACATCCTCTTGGAGGTATTGTTTCATGGTGTCACGGTGAAATACATTCTCACTGTAAAAGGTAGAAACCTTGCCTGGATTTTCTACTACCAATGGGGTACGGGTATGTAATTCTTCTAATGCCTTAAAACGTAAAATTGCCATTTTTTTAAATTTTTTTGCAAAGGTATTCAAAAAAATGGGGGGTAGGTAGGAAAAAAGTATAAAAAATTTCAACAATACCCCAAAAAAGGAGGGGGGTAGTCGAAAAAACATTAATTTAGAATTTCCAATGCTGCTCGCCTAGAAGCGCCTTTTTCTCCAAGTTTGGTCCTTAATTCATGGTATCCGTTTTGAATTTCTTCTTTTGATTTTGGTTGAAGTAAATATTTTAATTCCTGTTCCAATTGTTCAACAGTTAATTCATATTGTATGAGCTCTTTAACGAGCATCCTATCCAAAATTAAGTTTACCAGCGAAATGTATTTTACCTTGATTAAGTGTTTAGCAATAAAATAACTTATTGGATTTCCTTTGTAACAAACTACTTCCGGAACTCCAAACAATGCCGTTTCTAAGGTGGCAGTTCCGGAGGTAACTAAGGCTGCATCTGCTTTATTTAAGATGTCATAGGTCCGACCTTTAAGGTAACTCAAATTGGGATATTGATTCAATCCTACAAAGTTTTCCGCTGATAGGGTAGGGGCCATCCCTAAAATAAAGGTATACTGCGGATTTCTCCTAACAACCTCCAAAAGTATTGGCCAAACCTGTTTTATCTCCATGGCTCTGCTACCTGGTAATAATGCAATAATCGGACGACCTATTTCTTTTTCAATTTTTTGTTTCGGTACATAGGATTCAACTATATCTAACAGGGGATGGCCAACAAAACAAACAGACATACCATGTTTGGCATAAAAATCTCTTTCAAAAGGTAAAATCACAAGCATTTGGTCCACAACCCTCTTAATCTTATTGACCCTACTTTCTTTCCATGCCCAAATTTGTGGTGAAATGTAATACACTACCCTGAATCCTTTTAATTTCGCCCATTCCGCAATTTTTAAGTTAAAGCCGGGATAATCGATAAGGATGATTACATCAGGATTGTATTGGACTATATCCTGTTTGCAATAACGGATATTGCTTAAAATAGTCCTTAAATTAGCAATAACTTCAACAAAACCCATAAAAGCCAGGTCTTTAATATGTTTAACAACCTGGGCCCCGGCTTTTTCACATTCATCCCCTCCCCAGCATCGAAAGTTTAGGTCACTCCTGATTCCTTTCATAGCTCTAATTAAATTAGAACCATGTAAATCACCACTCGCTTCTCCTGCAATCAGGTATACTTTGCTAATCCTTGACGCCATTCCTGATTACTTCACTCTAATGACTCCTACAAATGGGTCAAATATTTGTCCAATATAAACCTTGTTTTTATAAGGTAAAGCAGTTGATGCAGCACTTATTTGGTAACCATCATCCTGAAATACCAGATCTTTTTGACCTGTTTTTAACTCCACTTTCCAAATTTGACTTGGTGATTTTTTTTCGGTAGTTTTTACATGCCCCAAAAATTTCATATTGCTGGGATGTGCCGTAGTGTATAAATAACCTCCATGAAAAATCAAATTATCTAAACCTTTAATGTCACAAACTCTTTTTCCTTCTTTTCCTTTTAAAATTCGGCCTTTTCCCAGAATGGATAATGGATAGGCATATAAGCCATGCATACGGGTTGTTGCTATGTATAAAACGCTATCGTCGACAAATACGCCATTGGCATAGGCCATATGGTCGAGAACAAATTCCCATTTTTGGGTATTAACCGAATACTTTACCACAGTAGATCTTTTGGTATTAAAAAGGTATTGCCATATCACTTTCCCCCTGCCTAAAAAATTGGAAACATACATATTGCCATTTCCATCAATATCCAAATCATTGGGATTAATCAGAAAATCAGGAGAAGTGTAACAATGTTCAAAATTCAATTGAAGGTCCTTAATTGAAAACTGTAAAATTTGATGCCAATCCGATCCTTCTTTATGGTCAATAGCATATAAATAGTTCTGACCATTTATTTTTTCAACTGAAATGCCATGCAAATCTAAATGAATGGTGTCCGGTAAACCGCTAATCTCCATTTTTCTAGATTGGTCTGTTTCTGTATCAATAAGGTAAAAAGTCGATTCTTTTTTTACCTCTCTCCGCTCAGCACACGATACAACCAAATAGCTTTTCCCATTTTCAGAGAATAAATCCAAATCTTCGGTTCCCGGACCGGTCTGGATTTTGCTAAATGAAACGCCGGGAGTAGTTTGGTAACTGCGACATGCACCTATGGAAAAGGATACCAATAACAGTATGGAAATTCTTTTAAAATAGATCTGGAACATTTGCGTTACTATGGGGATTTTACCATTGCAAAGGTGGGTAAATTAATAGTATTCATAGTGGTTAAAAATGAAAAATTATCATCCTTTTGCTCGAAAATGTCTTGGAGTTATAAAATTTAATTTTTATGTTTACGCAGAAATTTTCTGTAAATACCTCTTTCGCCTTAAATAAAACGTCATTTGTCTAATTTAAATCGTAAAAATCATGAATAATGTAATTGTTGTGCCAGTTGACTTTTCTGACGACTCCATTAATGCCTTGGAATATGCAATCGATCTGGCTAATAAGGCAGGTTCCGATATTGTCATGGTTTATGTCGTAAAAACTAGTCGCTTCGATTTTTTTAAAGGTGTAGAATCTGTTGCTAGCAAAGGTGATTTCGAAAACTTTCAAGATAAATATCAGCCTTCTCTTAAAGGTAGACTAAGCTGGGAAGTTAGAAAAGGTATAGTAGCGGATGAAATAATTAAATTGTCTGAAGAGCAAAAATCGTGGATAATCGTCATGGGTTCTCACGGAGTTTCTGGTTTAATGGAGAACTGGATGGGTAGCAATGCCTTTAAAGTTGTGAGCCAAAGCAAATGTCCGGTTTTAACCCTTCGCGGTGATTATAAGAAGCGCGAAGTAGAAAAAATAGTTCTGCCAATTGACAATACCTGGGCATCACGACATAAGATTCCTAATGCCATTGATTTGGCAAAATTATTTCATTCAGAAATTGTGGTGTTGGGTACCTATCCCAATAACGATAAGGAAGAAGAGTTTAAAGTAAGAAAGTATGTCCACCAAAGCCAAGATGTAATTCATAAACACCATGTTCGCTCTCATGCAGAATATACCTCAGGTGCCAATGTCGCTAAACTTACCATCGAATTTGTAAATAATTACAAGGCCGACATGGTGGCAATAATGACAGATACCGATGAAGATATTTCAAAAATGATTCTTGGTGGTTATGCCCAATACATGGTTCATAATTGTCCGGTTCCTCTGCTTTCAGTGCATCCAAATCCCGATCTTACTGTTAAAGATTACAAGGGTTTTTAGCCTTTGCCTATTTTCTTCTAATTTGGCAGCCATTTCGCTGCTATGAAAATAATATCCTATAACCTAAACGGAATTCGTTCCGCCATTTCTAAAGGTCTAATTCAATGGCTTTCTGAACAAAATGCAGATATTGTCTGCTTTCAGGAAACTAAAGCCTGGCAACAAGATATTCCGGTTTTGGAATTGGAAGCCCTTGGATATAAATCCTACTGGTTTTCTGCCGCAAAAAAAGGTTATAGCGGTGTTGGAATTCTAACTAAAATTCAACCCGATCATGTCCAAATTGGAATGGGCATGCCTATTTATGATCAGGAAGGCCGTTTTATCCGTGCCGATTATGGCGATGTTTCTGTTGTAAGTGTTTATCATCCCAGTGGCAGTAGCGGCGAAGAACGTCAAAACTTTAAGTTTCAATGGATGAAAGATTTTCAACAGTATATTGATAACCTTCGGAAAGAAAGACCCAAATTGATTATTAGCGGAGATTACAATATTTGCCATAAACCCATCGATATTCATAACCCGGTCGGAAATGCCAAGTCTTCCGGTTTTCTTCCGGAGGAGCGCGCCTGGCTAGACCAGTTTATTACCAATGGATTTGTGGATTCATTCAGACATTTGAATCCTCAGCCTCATCAATATACCTGGTGGAGCTTTCGAATGAATGCCAGAGCAAGAAATCTAGGCTGGCGAATTGACTACCATCTGCTTACCGAAAATTTAAAACCGCTATTAAAAAGTGCAGCTATTCATGCGGATGCCAAACATTCTGATCATTGTCCCATCGAAGTTGAACTTGATTTTTAGTTTCATTATGCGGGTGCCTTCGCTCAAATTTTACACTTTTTAAAAGCTTTTACCCGGCTCAGGCCCGGGCTATCCGTTTCAAGTCCTCGCCGACCTTGGCTACCGCCGCGGCCGTCTGTGGGCTTTCCACTTCTATCCCTACCCGAACCGAACCCCAAGCAGCCTGCAAATATCAACCGAATTAATTGTTCGGTGGTAAAGGTTGTTTCTAATTTTTAAAAGTTAGGTATAAGGAAATGCCTGGAGTGAAATACGAGCTATGGAGTTTGCACCCTCGGGCAACGATAGAGGCAAGTAGCCCACAGGAGCACGCGGCGCCAGCCAAGTGCGACGAGGACTACAGCCGATAGCGTGACCCGAACGCCATTGCATTTTAGCCAAAATCTGCACAAGGGTTTGGTTGGCGGAGGGGGCCCGCCAAATAATTTCCAAAGAAAACTACATTCTATTAATTGGTATCCAAAATTTTCAAAAGCTCATCCACTTTTGGGGTGATGATGATTTCTGAGCGGCGATTTTTCTGTTTGGCCTCGGCCGTATTGGCTTTGTCGATAGGTGAAAATTCACTTCTTCCTGCCGCAGACACCTGGGAAGGCTTTAATTTACTATTGTTTAAAAGGATTTTGGTAATAGCCGTTGCCCGCATCACACTTAAGTCCCAATTGTCTTTTACCTGGTTGCTGCCAACATACGGTACATTGTCGGTATGACCTTCTACCATAATGCTTATATCACTTTGAGATTCAAGCACTTTGGCAAGTTTTTTCAATGCGTCCTGACCTTTGGGATCTACAGCCCAGCTACCACTTTGGAAAAGCAGTTTTTCTTCAACAGAAACATAAACCTTTCCATTGCGTTGTTCAACTGTTAAACCGTTGTTTTTAAAGCCAAGTAAGGCATCTGTGATACGTTGTTTTAATGCTTTAACAGCCGAATCTTTTCTGAAAATGATGGATTCCAATTCTTTGGTACGTTTTTCCCTTTCTTCCAGATCAAGTTGAGCTTTCTTAAGATTAGCTTCTTGTTTGTCCAATTCAACCGTCATTTTCCTTAGCATTTCTTCTTGACCAACCAAGGCATCTTGTGACTTTTGAAACAATTCGGCCAATTTCTTTTTATCAGCCATGGCGCCACTTTCTAACATTTTGTAGCGTTCCATTAAGATTTCATGTTCTGTATCCAATCCTTGGTATTTGGCATCCAAAGCTCTAAGTTGACTGCCTTGGTTGGCAGTATCGGTTTTTAAATGTTCGAGATCCCTGTTGTTACGGTCAATTGTTGCCTGGCGTTCATTGGCTAAAATTCCTATGCTATCCAGGTTTTTTTTGGTGGAAGCTAATTCTTCTTCACACGCTTTTTGTTTAGCTTCGGTTTCTTTGAATTGACGTGTAGAAACACAAGAGGTAAAATAGATTGGAGCAAATCCAAGAATAAGAAGGCCGATTTTTTTCATGCTATATAATCAAGGTAAAAGTAGCTTAGCCCTTTACCTTAAAATTTAGATTTATCGGAACTTTTAAACAGGATCGGTTTGAAACTAAAAAAAATCCCCCAAAGATTTTTTGGAGGATTTTTAAAATGAGTTTGGTATGAACTATTTTACCGATGCCTCTGATTTAGCATTTTTCAAAAGTTCTACTTCTGCTTTTAACAGCTCAAGTGTTTTTCCCAAATCTGATTGTGTTTTTAGTTGGGATTGGAGACTCTCTATTTGTTTTTGTTGTTCTTTAACGGCGTTTACCAAGATATAAACCAAAGCAGAGCTGTCATACATCAATAGATCCTCTGGTTTGGTATCTGATTCATTTAGTTTTTTAGTAACGGTTTCTACCATGTAAGGGGCAACAGGTTTAATTTCTTGTGCTATTACACCAATATAATCTTTTCCATTGGCTTGATATCCGCCAAGACCATTGTACTTAAAGCTTACAGGATTAATTTGCAAAAGGGTAGATAATCCATCTGAAAAAGGTTTAATATCCTTTTTTAAACGTCTGTCTGAAAAGGTTTGCCAGCTACCACCTCCAAGTTTGGAAGCATCTCCATTTACAGAAAACAATTGGTCAGGGGCTTGAGTTCCAATACCAACACGGGCGTCAGAGTTGCAGGTAAATATTGGAACGAAAGCATTAAGTCCTAAATCTGTAGCACCAACAACAAATCGGTCACCGGTAGTGGCAGGAGAAACTCCGTAATTGTCTCCGAAATTAATTCTCAATTCACTTTGATCATCTGCTGCATTATACCTGGCCATCCACATGAGGTCGGAATTGTTGCTACCAAAAGTGGGTCCTGTTCCGCCTCCATCAAAAATGAGTGAACGTCCTAATTGAGGGAATGTGCTTGGTCCGGGAGGTATGCTTTCGCCCACAACAAGATCGCCGAAAGAAACATGAAGTTTAGCAATTGGAGTGGTTGTAGATACTCCGACATTAGTTCCATCATCAAAAAGAATGGAATTACACATATCGGTTGGGCTAGTGAATTTGGTGACAAAATTGGTTGTAGCCGTTCCACAAATGGTTCCGGGGCCGGTTGGACCGGTTGCTCCGGTTGCGCCAACAGCTCCGGTAGGCCCTTGAGCACCTGCAGCACCAGTAGCACCAACCGCTCCTGCAGCTCCGGTTGCACCATTTGCACCGGCTACTCCGGGAGAACCTGCGGCTCCTGTTGGGCCTGTAGGTCCAGTAGCACCAACAGCTCCATTAATATCGCCACAAATACTTACCCAAATTGGAGAAGCACCGGTGCCACGATTATAAAAGAAACAACTGGAATCGGTGTCAAAAACCAACAAGCTATGGTATGGATTGGATAAACCTAAACGTTGCAATGCATTTAATCGAGGAACTAACATTCCTTTTGTGCTTGATGAAACATCTAGCACAGCAGAGGGGTCAGGTGTTGTTGTGCCAATACCTACGTTGTTTTGGGCAAAGGATCCAATTGAAAAAACAAGGATTGAAAAAATGGATAAACCTACTTTTCTCATTATATTGAAATTTTTGGCTAAGTAAATGTTTTTCATGAATAATTGAATAAAAAAATCAAATCTATTCGTGAATCAACTAATTATCTTAATTCTTTGAAGAATGGAAGTGTTATTTTTATTAATAGCAGGTTCGTTTTCAGCCTCTTAAGTTTTTTTATGAATAAAATTGATGAAAATTGTTCATTTGTCGCATTTGCAAACGTTTTCATGTTACCTTTGCAGTCCAAATTATTGCGGGGTGGAGCAGTTGGTAGCTCGTCGGGCTCATAACCCGAAGGCCGTAGGTTCGAGTCCTGCCCCCGCTACTAGAAGCGCAAATCGAAATGTTTTGCGCTTTTTTATTTTTACAACATTCATAACACCTTCATAGAATGCACAAATCAGGTTATGTAAATATAGTTGGCAAACCCAATGCCGGTAAATCCACCTTGATGAATGCCTTGCTTGGCGAGAAATTATCCGTGATTAATGCAAAAGTTCAAACTACCCGTCATCGGATTCTTGGTATTTTGAACGACGAAAATTATCAAATCATTTTTTCAGATACCCCAGGAACAGTAGATCCCAAGTACAAATTGCACGAACGTATGATGGATTACGTCAATCAATCATTTAAGGACGCTGATGTATTATTGCTTTTACACGATGCTGAAGACCCCAGACCCGATTTGAATTTAGTAGAAAAGTTGGCCAAAGTTTCTGAACCGGTTTTGGTGGTCCTGAATAAGGTTGATATTTCTAAACAAGAAAATATTCCTCTGATAAAACAAAGATGGGAAGAACTTTTGCCTGGTAAAGAAATGATTTTTATTTCTGCTTTGCATG
The DNA here is from genome assembly GCA_019695265.1 of Bacteroidia bacterium. Lineage (NCBI taxonomy): Bacteria > Pseudomonadati > Bacteroidota > Bacteroidia > Bacteroidia bacterium. Next base: position 34,604 of record JAIBAJ010000021.1, read on the forward strand.
AGTATAATATCGATTTGCTCTTATCAAAAATTCTGCAACTCCTGCCTGAATCGCCGGCTTATTACCCCAAAGACCAATTGACAGACAAAACAGAGCGTTTTTTTGTGTCTGAAATTATTCGAGGAAAAATGTTGAGTTTGTACGCCAAGGAAATTCCGTATTCAGCAGAAATTCAAATAAACTATTTCAAGGACGAACCGGAAATTGTTAAGATATCTGCTACAATTTTTACTGAACGGGAGAGTCAGAAGGCCATTATTTTGGGTCACAAAGGTTCGAAAATCAAGCAATTAGGTATAGAATCAAGAAAGGATATTGAAGAATTTGTTCAAAAAAAGGTTTTTTTGGAATTAATCGTTAAAGTTGATAAGGATTGGCGTAACAATGAATCCTTCCTGGATCGAAGTGGATATGTTTAGGTCATATACCCTTCTAAACCTAAAGTTAATTTTTTGTTTGCAGTTTTGATTTTCTTTTTTGGCATGTCTTGATTAGGCAAATACCAGACTTGGAATAATTTTTGAAACATTTTTTGTAGAAATATATAAAAAGGGAATTCCAATGAAAAACCAAATCCTACTTACTACGATTCTTCTATTTAATTTATTTACTTACTCAAACTCTTTTTCCCAAGAAAAGGTCAAAGAACGTTGGCCTAACGGAAAAATAAAATCTACCGGCACCATGCAAGGTGGTAAAGAAGAAGGCTTATGGACTTATTACTATGAAAATGGTCAAAAGGAGAAGGAAGGTAATTATTCGGAAGGTAAACGCAATGGCAGATGGATGGAATGGTATGAGAATGGGAAATTATGGACGGAGCAGAGTTATAAGATGGATATGCCTGATGGATATGCCGCTGAGTATGATATGAATGGTCAAAAAGTGGAAGAAGGCAATTTTTTGGATGGAAAACCTTTTGGTCATTTCTCTTCCTGGTACAATACGGGTCATATGAAGAGTAGTGGTGATAAGAAAGGCGATTTGATGGATGGGCATTGGGTTTATTATCATGAAAATGGCAATAAAATGGCAGAAGGAGATTATAAGGAAGGCAAAAAATCAGGGTTGTGGATTGAGTACTATGAAAATGGAAAACTAAAATCCCAGGGCTATTATATCAATGATGTTCCTAATGGGAAATGGACCTATTGGTTCGATAATGGAAGAGAATTTGAAAAAGGTGAACTTCGTAACGGTTTTAAATACGGCAAATGGATTGAATGGTTTGATAATGGGCAAACCAAGTCAATCGGTAATTATTTAGGTAATGTGAAGGATGGAACTTGGCAATATTGGGATGATAAAGGAAATCTGAAAAAGCAAGAAACTTGGATGGATAGGCAACTTATTGACAATAAAGATTTTTGATTGTTCATTACGTGTTAAAAAACTCGTTATTTTCACACCCGAATCCAAAGCAAATGACCTTGAAAAAAGTCTTACAACGCACGATTTTTCTTTTCTCCCTTCTACTAAGCCTGAATAGCTTAGCATCTCACATCGTTGGAGGTGAAATTAATTATACTTACCTGGGTAGTAATCAATATCAAATTGATATTACAATGTTTAGGGATTGTAACAGTACTACCGATTTCGATGACCCTGCAGCCATAGGAATCTTTGATTTGAATGGTAATTTAGTAAATACCATCGATATCAACCTTGGTGCTGTTAATACAGTAAATGCCTCTATTAATAATCCTTGTATAACTCCACCATCCAGCGTTTGTACCGAAGTTACAACCTATAGCACTGTGGTAACTTTGCCACCTAATGGAACAGGTTATCAAGTCGTTTATCAACGTTGTTGCAGGAATTCAGTTGTTACCAATATTTTTGATCCTGGAAATACAGGTGCTACCTATGTTGCCTATATTCCCGGCGTTGCACCTTTAAATGCGAACGATAATCCGGTTTTTACCAGTTATCCTCCATTATTTATTTGTGCAGGTACTCCATTTACGTTTAACCATTCGGCTACCGATGCCGATGGGGATTCCTTGGTTTATTCATTAACCACACCTTATGAAGGAGCAACCGCCGGTAACCCTCAACCTGCTACTCCTTCCTCCCCTCCATACACGAATATCACTTGGCAAAATCCATATTCGCAAAACGATATGTTTGGTGGTGTCCCTCTTGCAATTGATGCTCAAACGGGTGTTTTAACCTGTACTCCGAATACCATCGGTACTTTCGTTTATGCGGTGCAAGTGGCGGAATATAGAAACGGTGTTTTATTGGGTTACACCAGAAGGGAATACCAATTAACGGTTACCAATTGTAATAATCCAACGGTGGCTGGGTTCGGTTTAGCAAATGCTTCCGGTGGAGTTGGATATTCTACTTGCTCTTCTACAGTGGTTTTTAACAATACCAGCTCCAATGCAACTTCTTATTCTTGGAATTTTGGAGACCCAACCACCACGGCTGATGTGTCAACTCAAACTAACCCCTCTTATACTTACCCTACTCCCGGTACTTATAATGTTACCTTGATTGCCACATCTGTAAACTGTAGTGATACACTTAATATTCCTGTAACAATTACCGGAAATATTAACGTATTGGCAGGACAAAATCAAACCGCTTGCCCTGGAAATTCAGTAAATCTTTCTGCATCAGGTGCAACTTCGTATTCCTGGTCACCTTCAACAGGTTTATCTAATTCAACTATTGCAAATCCGGTTGCTACTCCTAGTGTTACCACAACTTATGTAGTTACTGGTACAGACGGAAGCGGATGTACCGGAACTGATACCGTGGTCGTAACAATTGGAACAATTACTGTATCAGCCGGACTTGATCAAACAGTTTGTAACGGTAGCTGTGTTACCCTAAATGCTTCCGGTGCTACAACCTATTCCTGGAGTCCCGCAGCAGGACTTACCGGAGCTAATACCGCAACTCCGAATGCCTGTCCTGTTGTAACTACCACTTATGTTGTAACCGGAAGTTCAAATGGTTGCACTGATACTGATACTGTTACGGTTTTTGTTACAACTCCTCCCAATGTGACTGCCGGAAACGACACAACTATTTGTCCGGGTGGAACAGCTCAATTGTTTGCGACAGGAGGGCTAGCCTATTCCTGGAGTCCAACAAATGGGCTTTCTAATCCTAGTAGCTCTAATCCAACAGCTAATCCAACTACCACAACAACTTATACAGTAACTGTAACTGCCCCCTCCGGTAATTTGGTCGTTAACGGAGATTTTTCTGCAGGTAATAGTGGCTTTACTAGTGGTTATGTCAATAATAATAACCTTCAACCTGAAGGAAGATACGATATTACAAACGACGCAAGCAATAACCATCCTAATTTTGTTGGGGTAGATCATACCACAGGTTCGGGTCAGTTCATGGCCGTTAATGGTTCCGGGACTCCTAATACAGATGTTTGGTGTCAAACGGTTAATGTTACGCCCAATACAACCTATGCATTTAGCACTTGGGTTTCTACTTTAGCCCCTGGAAATCCTGCTGCCCTCCAATTTGGTATCAATGGTACTCAATTAGGTTCTGTGTTTAATGCTCCTTCTACAACCGGAACATGGAGCCAATTTTTTC
>JAIBAJ010000022.1 GCA_019695265.1 Bacteroidia bacterium
ATGCTCTACCTTGGTTGGTAATTACAACATTTAATTGAAAACTATCCAAGGTTGTTGTAACATCAGTTGGATTGGTAAAAACCAAATTTGGAGAAATCATTAAATCAGGTTTCCTAGGAGAATTTATTATTAATGCCGGATCACCATGCAAAGTCATCTCTAAACATACATCCTTAGAATCTGTATTATTTGGATTTTGAGTTTGAAAAATGGTTCTACTGATAATTTCACCAACTGTTTTACCATAAAAATTTTGTCCGAGATTTTTAAAAAATGCAGTAGAATAAACATGCAAATATTGCTGAAGTCCTTTTGTAATCTGAGCAAGAAAACCTATTCCTCCTTTACCATCCAATAAAACCCAAGGCTCACTTTGACTTTGTCCATCATCAGGCAAATGAATATCACCAGCTAAACAAGAATTTGCTACGATAAATGGGTATTTTCCTTGATTGTTATAGGTACTTGGTTCATCAGTACTTACGTCAAAACCACTTCCTGCGGCATGACCGAAAAAAGTCATAATAGAAACTCCACTGTTTACAAGGTTTCGAATACTATCTGCCAAAGAAATATTAATTGGTGCCGAAGTTGTACTTTGGAAAGTATGCACGATTCCCCCAAACAAAGTATCCTCCAAGGTATTTTTATATGAATTCAAATAAGATAACAATGTTGATTGTTCTGCAGGATTGGAACCTCCTGAAAAATGCGCAATTTGCTTCATCCAAGGTTGAGGATCCGAGGCAGCAGTTTCATACTCTATTACCTTGTTATGATACCAAGTTACATGTTCTGGAACCTTTGCGGCTAATCGTCCAATATATACCCCTGTTTCCCACAATCCTCCATTTATTCCGGATGTAATAAGATTATCACTACTTGGAAACCCCCAAGTAGGGACTAAATTCTGAGCTGCGTAAACCGGATTGGTTCTCCATTTCATTTGAAAATCACTCATAACAGATTTCCCAATAATAAAAAGATGGGTACTGCTCCAAACATCCTTTCCATATTCGGCAAAACGGCGAATTGCCAATGGATTTTGCTTAATTCCATGCGAAAACTGGTCATATAACTCCGCAATATCTATAGCCATACCAGGCAATCCTTGACTAGTTCTATAGGCTGCATATGATTGCGCTTCTGCCATTAAACTTTCATGACTAACAATTAAATGTTTTGGATTGGATAAGCTAGTTAAGTTGGTAAAATATCCATTGCTTCCACATGGAACCATATTGGAAATAGGTAGTGCCTGACCTTCACCTGTGAAAATACATTCTTTTAATCCTCCATTTGGAATTAAAACTGAAAATGTACCACCAGACCCGCCAACAGGTAAACGCTTGTGATTAGTAAGATCATAAACATAGGATGTGTTTTGATTCCCTAACACGTTGGTGAAGTCAATTCTATATTTAGATTGTGAAGGATTATCCTCCAAAAGAAACCTAAAGGTTCCAACTCCACCACCATTTGGCTGTTTTGGATATCTAAGCCAAACATAGGAAATTGCCTTTTTGTTTGAAGAAACAGACATTGGATTGCTCAATCCCAAAAAGGTGAAATTAGAGGTGGCCCCCAAATTAGCTGAAGAAATAGAAACACTAAATTTTGCTGCTAATGACCCAACCCAAGAAGTATCTAATTGATTTCCATTTGGCAAAGCTATTCTTAACGAATGGCCATCTTTTGAGGTACCAACGACACAAGCTCTAAAAATAGCATCATATCCTGAAACTGAATTTGGGGTTGAAATTGCTTTTGTAACAGAACCACCTATACCGAATTGATTGGTGGTTTCAATCCAACCTTCACCACTCACATACTCCGGATCTGTAACTCCATATGCATTTGTTGGTCCAAGAAAATAACCAGTAGGAAACTTTTGTATTACATCACTCCAAATATGGTTGGTTGAATTATAGGAATTAAAATTCACATCAGTTTCTAGTGAAAACCGATTATTATTAATTCCAGATGAAATTGTAAAAAAATAATAAGCCGTATCTGTATATAAACTATGAAAAGGATTGGTAATTGCAGATGGAGTTTGATAAACTAAGCTATCTAAATAGCCATCATTTGACATGGCATAAAACTCTATATAATCACTTTGATCAAAAGAGCCATCATTTTCTCCTGAAATATAAAGATATTGTTGAACCCCGCGACCATAAATCTGAAACCTCCTAGGATCCTGGCCATTAATCTGAATTCCTGCATTCAGCAAATCAGAATAAGTAATCCTGTAAATACCTGTTTGAACAATAGGAAATTTAAAATAGACTTGTGAATAATCAATCCATTCATTGCCATATGGCTGGGAGACTGATTGAAAGCCAATAAGTACTAATCCTAATAATCCTAAAATTCTTTTCATCAAGATTTTTTATTTAGATCAAACTTTAAAGAAAAAACATGGCTATACTGAGCAACCGATACGTTTCCAATATTGGTGAAAGCATAATCTACATAAAAATTCTTTATCCTAAACCCTGCCCCAATATTTGGCTGAATGGTTGAAATCTTCTTACCTAAATCATCTGTATATGTTTGAAAATTACCAACTCCGGTCCTTATAAAAACGATGTTGCTATAAGCAAATTCTACACCCAAACGAGGGTCTATACTTATTGGATCTCCTTTTATCAAAACATTCCTTTTTCCATCGGTGGTCATTTCAAAATTTATCTCCGGATAACAAGAAAATTTCTTGTATATATTAATCTTCCTACCTACTCCTAAAATAAATCTTGGCAATGTAACTTCTAATGAATTTGTTGGAATTTCATTGCCAGTTTGTTGAAACACTTCTTTTGTTCTCTCATCCAAAGAAAAACTCCATGCATTGAATGTGCTGGTAACATCCCTTGCCATTAAACCAAATTTCCAAGCTCCTCTATCGTACTGAACACCAAAATCGAGACCAAACCCAATGGCATTTGCAAACTTACCAACCTTTCTATAAACTATTTTGACATTAGCCCCATATCGAAGGCCCTCAATTTTAGTCTTCCTGGAATACGTTAATAAAAAGGCATAATCTGAAGCTGAAAATTTTGTAATTCGATCATAATTTAAATTACCATTATTATCTATCAGCTCTGTGGTATTTGGAATATTGTCCACACCAAATCGTATAATACTCAATCCAATCGAAGTGTTTGGATTCAATGCATGGGCAACTCCCAAATAATCATACTTCGCTATTCCAGCGAAATACTCCGAATGCATTAATCCTACGGAAACTAAACTTCTAACATTAACAAGCCCCGCAGGATTCCAATAACCGGATGTTACATCTCCAACATGAGCAACTGATGCATTGCTCATTCCCAATGCTTTTGCACCAACCCCAATTTGTAAAAACTCATTACTATACTTAGGTGCTTGGGAATAAACAATTTGAAAAGTAAATAAAACTAAAATTTTGGCAACGATTAGTACTTTCTTCATATACATAGGTGGGGTGTTATTATGGTCAGCCCGCATAACTGCAAATTTTTAAATCTATTGCCTCCGAATTCAACTTTTTTTGAAGAGTTGCTAAATTGGTTTTGAACAATTTGCTTAATCGAAAAACTCTTTAACTAGGTTTCATAAATCCAAACAAAAAAGCATAAAATCAATACTTTTGCATACTTGCAAATTCGTACTGGAAAATATTTCTCTAACCTAGATGGACTCAGGTTCATTTCATTTCTCTTTATTTTTTGGGGCCACTCATTAGATTCCGAAAATGCACTGGTTAAAAATTCAGAACTCTATCTTTGGATAAAAAACTATGTATACATTCTTGGGAAAACTGGATTTAGCTTTGCATTTGTATTATCGAGCTATATAAACACTTTTGTTATCCTCGAAGAAAAAGAAAGGACAGGTACTTTCCACCCACTGAAATTCTATATCCGTAGGGCACTTCGAATCTGGCCCCTTTATTTTATTATGATTGCCTTATGCTTTATTGGCTTTCCACTTCTTAAATCAATCTTAGGAGAACCTTACCATGACTCAACACCCTGGTGGCCGTTTGTAACCTTTACCGGAAATTTTTATCTTATTAATCATGGATTCCCATACTTACCTGCTATTTCTGTACTCTGGAGCATTAGCGTAGAAGAACAATTTTATCTAGTGTGGCCTTGGTTATTATGGCTTTTTGATAAAAAGAAATTAGGGCTAGTACTATTACTTATCACAGGTTTCTTTCTATTTACATGGCAATTTTACTCCAAATTAAACATCTTCTTTCACACCCTTTTTATGTTAGGTGATATAGGTATTGGAGCTTTTTTTGCCTTTTTATCTTTCCAACCTAATTCAGTTGTATTTCAGAAACTATCTAGCCTTAGCAAAAACTCGATTCTTATCCTTTATATTTTTTTTATAACCAGTATTCTTTTCTATCATCCAATTTTTGAAAACAATCTATTGCCTCCATGGCTAAATCTTTGTTTTGAAAGACTTACCCTAGCAAGTTTTCTTGGGTTCTTCATTTTTGAACAGAATTTTTGCTCCTACTCCATAGTAAAATGGGGGAATTTTAAACGAATAAGCCAACTAGGTTTAATTAGCTATGGACTTTTTTGCTTTCATGAAATTGGACTTCTAATCTCAAAACGAATAATTGAACTTTGTGGATTCCATAACCCAATTTTACCTGAATTATTCTTAAAACCTGTACTAGGGTTTATATTAATTGTTCCAATAAGTGCAATTAGTTTTTATTATTTTGAAAGACCTTTGTTAGAATTAAAACAAAAATTCTATGGAAAATAAGTTATTCCTCTAAATTGCAATTGGGATTGGTTCTTAAACTAGGTAAAACCGATTTTCTTACTGGATACCATTTTACCATTCTATCAACGGAAGCAAAATCTAATCCACCACCTTTCTTAAAAATATAATTTTCACTTAAAGTTTTTACAGCCTTTTCCTTTGAAAAAGTGGTAACTTCCGGATATGCAACCTTACCATTTGAAAAAATAAACTCTCCTTCCTTTATTTGAACAAACCACTTCCCTTCAATTCCATTTACATTCCATCCTGACCCATTTCTTGTAATTATAGCACATTTCTCCTCGCCCAAAAAAATGGTATCCCCTTTTAATTCAGCAATTGACTGTGATTTGGAATAGAATGATCCCAGGACCATTATCAAAAGAATTAGCAATACTCTCATTGGGTCAAAATTAATGCATTTGGCTTAAAATACACTCCATTAATCCTTTTTTTAAAGGAACTTTAGCCATCCATCCCAATTCCCGACGGATTTTAGTCAAATCTGCTATCTTACCTTCAATTGAATCCTTGCCTTTTGGATAATAATCCATTAAATATTGAATTGGATAGTCCTTTATTTCAAATCCATTTATGGCTAATACCAATTCGGCTAGACCTATCATACTTATTTCATCTTCTTCGCTACCTTGAACATTGAAAATCTGATTTTTCACCTTAGAATTCCTAAACATTTCAACTAAGGCTAACACGGCATCATCTATAAAGGTAAATATCCGTTTTTGACTCCCATCCCCGTGTATCTCAATTGGCTTTCTCAACCTCACATTTTCCAAAAAAGCTGATTGAACACCTCCCTTCCAGGAAGGATGCTGCCTTGGACCATAAACACTAAACAAACGAGCAATTGCAAATGATAAACTTTCCTGTCTGGATAATGCCATAATTAATTGTTCTGAATGTATTTTGGATGCTGAATAAACCCACCTCTTATCCATTGGGCTACCAATTGAAATTGGATCATCTTCTTTAAATGGAACAACACACATGGGTCCATAAACTTCAGAAGTGGAAGAGAAAACTAATTTCGCCTTTGTTTGTAACCAAACATTTGAAACCCAGGCCAATGTAGTCATTCCTTCCCGAATGGTACGATAACCTTCATCATCCAAAGCCCTCGGTATTTTACCAGAAGCCAAATGAAATATACCTTCCAATGAACCTAGTTCATCTAAGGTAACTTCTTCTAAATTCTTTTTTATTAAACGAAATTTTTCATTCTGAAGACATTTCTCCAAATTAATTAAAAACCCATTCGAAAAGTTATCAATTCCTATGACAGAATAGCCAAGTTCAAGCAAACGTTCACATAAATGGCTACCTATAAAACCAGCCGCTCCGGTAACTAAAACCTTTCCTTTTTCTTCCATCTTTCTCTGTAATTTTCAGGAATTAGTTGAAATGGGACTTTCCTTCTAAATATCAAATATAAGATATAAACCGGAAACACAAAATTGATTGGTTTACCAGGTTTATTGCGCAAACCCCAAAATGACATTTGAAAAGCGCGTTTAAAATCATATAAATTTAAAAACTCAATCGATGTATATCGGTAAAACTTTGAACTGTCCTCTTTAAATGGTTGCTCCAATTGCTTAATTTTTTCTTGCAACCAAAATTGATTTTCCTCCTCTAATAAATACATATTTTTTTCTATCCATACCTTCCTTATGAACTCGATCGCAGGTAGAATTATAAAAAAATCTATATTCTTATGTCTCATATTGTAAAGCTTAACCTGGCTATCATACATCCGATAAACATACAAAGGCTCCCGAATATGTTCTCCTTTAAAATTCCTTGATATCCTAAACAACCATTCGTAATCCTCTCCCCCCTTCCTCTCAAAAAAGGGATGATAAAAGCCAACCTTATTCAATACTTCACGTCGTATAAAAATAGTTGCCCCACAAACCCGAATTTTATAATTTGAATCTAACCTGAACCTCTCTAAATCAACAGGCTCAATAATACTTGATAAAGATCTGCCCGATTTGGATATCCGTCGAAAATCAGTGATTACAAATCCAATTTCAGGATTCATTCTAAAGGCCTCCAAACACTGTGCTATCCTCCCGGGCTCTGAAAAATCATCAGCGTCCTGAAAACTCACAAAATCACCACTCACCTTTTGAAATAGCTCATTGCATGTTGCCAAGTAACCCAAATTCTCTTGGTGATAAAACTTACGAATCCTATGATCATTGAAACTCTCCATGATAGATCTGGTTTCATCGGTACTTGCATCATCACAAATCAACAACTCTATATTTTGCCAGGTTTGATTTAGAATACTAAAAATTGCCTCCTTTACAAAAATACCGGCATTGTAACATGGCATGATGATACTCACCAAAGGCTTGCTTTCTTGAAGTTCCATGGAAGCTGTGGTCATGCTACTTTGTTGATCTTATCCAATTAATTAAAAATCCGGGCAACAAAAGTACCTTTAGAAAACACACTACCAAACCTTTTGTATCCCATGCCCCTCCCCTAATGGCTTTCCATGCTAATTTCCTGGCTTCTTGGTAAGATGCCTGGGCATAAAGATCCATTGATTCTTTTCCAAAATAATACGACTGTAACAGCAAAACAGCTCCGGCAATTTTATTTTGCTCCTTAACTCTTAGCTCAATCCGTTTATCTTCCTCCTTAAATCTTCCTCCATCATTCTCAGTTTTTGACCCTGAATGCAATCGGAAAACTGCAGTCGAAAAAGAAACAACCGCTACCTTATCTTGTCCATATTTAGCCAAATAACGAATCCATAAGTCTTTATCCATCGAATAATGAAACTCCGTGGACACACCTCCCAATTCTTCCCATATCCTTTTTAAATAAAACTGTCCGGGCTGCCCCATACTACCATAAACAATGGTTTTTTCAGTACAACTTTCAAGTCTAGTTTGTGAAAATTCATCCTCCATTCCTTTTCCTTGCCTTAATCTCAAAACTTTCGAACATACTACTTCAAAATTTGATTTTGAAAAAACTTCGTTCACCTTACTTAAGGCTTGAGGTAATAAATAATCATCTGCATTTAACCAATTAACAATTTCACCTTTAGCTTTTTTCATCCCCTTTCTTATAGCATCCGATTGTCCAAAATCTGGTTCGGAAACCCAGTAGCTAATTTGTTTTTCATATTTCCTTATTACCTCTACTGTTCTATCATTACTTCCACCATCAATAATTATTAATTCCTTTTCTTCATGATCCTGACTCAATACCGACAAAATAGCTTCCTCCAGGTATTCCTCCTGATTCAATACTGGTATGACAATCGATATGAACAATTAAAAACAATTATTTGTTTAACGACAATGGATGAACAAGCGGGAACTCCATCCCCTCACCTACTTTGTTATATAAATAAGGTATGGTTTCGAATGTATGTGTTGCCTCCGGACCATATCCAATATTCTCTACTAAATTTCTTTTAGGAATAATACATTTCATACGATTGGCCATTATTGAACCTTCCCATTGGTAATCCCAAGTATTTATGCTTCCTTCAAAGGTGCGCTGATACTGAGTTTGCTTATGTTTGGCCAAAGATTGATGTGCCAACTTAAAATAATCTGAATCACCCAATGCTGGCCAATAACGCATTTCTATATCATACCTTTTCCATGCTCTTCTCCAACTAGCCCAGCCCCAAACATTGGAAGTTAACATACTCCCATAGGATGCTCCATCTTCAATATATCCATTGTTATTTGTTCCAGAAACTAGGGCAATAGAATCATCCGATCTATAACGATGAAGCAAGACGGAGGCGTACTTGAAAAAATCAGGATGTGGTAAGGTGTCATCTTCTAATATGATACCTTCTGATTCCAGTTCAAAAAAACGGGAAATTGCCTCACTAACAGCCTTTTTACACCCCAAATGACACTCCTGCTCCCATCGTATCAATTCAACATTACGTGGTATTGAATCCAAAATTTCCTTTACCTTAATCCAATTCATTCGGTTCTCAGGCAAAAAACCGTCTTGTGATACATAAATCCTATTCGTACCTGACTCCAAAATCCGATTGAGAACTTTCCGAGTTTCTTCCGGTCGTTTGTAAACCAAAAATAAAACTGCTGGTATTTGCATTTCTTAACTCTTTGAAACATCACAAAGGTTCTACTTTTTGACGAATTCCTTCCATAAAATAATCATTCTATTAAACATTTTACAGGTATCTGATGCTTACCATCAAACAATCACCGGATTTCGATTCAAATAGAACATGAAAAGAGAGACAGGGCTTGTAAAAAAATACTCCAACCTTTAATTAACCTTGATTTATGCAATAATTTACCACGGCCATTTAAAAGGACATTCCTTAACAAACCATTCATCAGTACCATTTCAGTAATTTCCTGCAGACCCTAGCAACTGCTGGTTTCTACTATTTGCAAATACTTTTTAAACAATTTATGCTTCGCAATAATTGGCCTAAAAAGCTTTTCTACAGGCATTTACCAATGTTCTTTTCAACATAGTTTTTGGACCATTACCCAACTAACATCGGTATTAGATTGGTCGAGCACAGCCAAGAGCACTGAATCAGAAGATGGTAAATACCCCCCTTTGCAGTAAACAAATAGATACTGTTAATGGTATGTTTAAATATTACATTTTGAGGTTGCACCTCGGGCAACGATAGAGGCAAGTAGCCCACAGGACCACTACGGCTTTAGCCTAGGGGGACGAGGACTACAGCCGATAGCGTGACCCGAACGCCCATGCAGGTTGTTTTGAAATTAATAAAAGCTCATTGGGCGGAGGGGGCCCGCATACCAAGAAATATAAAACATCCATTTGTAATTAATGACATATTAGATTAACACCAGTTAGGTAAGCTACTTGAACAATTTCTGAATCAATTTTTACTACATTTGCATAACTAGTTAAAATGGTAGAAAGAATTAAAGCACTCTTTGAACAAAAAGCCTATGGGGTATGTGAATGGCTTGGTGAAAAATTAGGTATAGAAAGTTCTAAAATCCGTTTATTCTTTATTTATACATCCTTCCTTACCATTGGCTCTCCGATTATAATTTACATGGTTCTAGCCTTTTGGATTGAATTAAAAAACTTAATAAACGGACGTAGAAACCGAGTGTGGGATTTATAAATTCCTACAATCTTTCAAATGGCAAAAACTTAGCCAGTTTCTCAATTAATTCGCCTTGTTTAAATGGCTTAGAAATATAATCATTTACTCCGGCTTTATAACACTTTTTTGCATCTTCAATACTGCTATTGGCAGTAATTGCAATAATTGGTAAAGCCGCCTTCACCTGAACTTCTCCCTTACGGATTTGCTCAGTTGCTGTATATCCATCCATTTCCGGCATTTGCATATCCATTAACACCAAATCAAAATCACGTTCTTCTAACAATCGCAATGCCTTTTCACCATTATCGGCCAATTCAGCAACCATATTAAGCTTTTCCATAATCCGTTTCATTAGTAACTGATTTACAGAATTATCTTCGGCTATTAAAACCCTGGCCCCTTTAAAGTCATACTGTGGCTCATCTTGATATACTTTCTTGGTACCTGCAACCTGAAAACTATCGAGCTTTTCAATTCCAAACAATAAACTAAAATAAAAAGTACTACCTCTACCTTCTTTGCTATCTACCCCAATTGTACCTCCCTGTAGTTCAATCAGTTGCTTGGTTATTGTTAAACCCAAACCGGTCCCTCCAAACTTCCTGGTTGTTTCGCTACTAGCCTGGGTAAAACTATCAAAAACAAATGGCAATTTAGCTTCAGGTATTCCAATTCCTGTATCCTTAATAATAAAATTCAACTGAATACCTTCCGGCTTTTCCACTCCTTTTTCTATGGTAATTTCTACTCTTCCTGAATCAGTAAATTTAACAGCATTACCAATCAAATTATTTAAAATCTGAGACAATTTTACCGAATCTCCGGAAATTTCGTTAGGAATACGTGGATCTAATGCAAAATGGATATTGATTGATTTCGCTTTTGCCTTACCTTCATGCAACTTTACAACACTTTGAATAAGCTCTTTCAAGTTGAATTTCACACGTTCAAACTCCATTTTACCGGATGTAATTTTGGCTAAGTCCAAAATATCATTCAAAATCACTAACAAATTATCTCCGGAAGTACGGATAGCCTTTAACATTTCAAACTGACTCTCATCTAACTGACTTTGAAGCAACACCTCAGTTAAACCGACAATTCCATTCATTGGTGTTCGTATCTCATGACTCATATTTGCCAAAAACAATTCCTTTGCCTTGGCAGCTTCCTCAGCCAAATTTTTTGCCTTTAACAACTGATCCTGGGTCTTTTTGGCGGTTGAAATATCCCTTAATACAGTAGAAAAAAACATCAGGTTGCCACGCTCATCCTTATGAGCAATTACTATTTGTGAGCATGGTATTATAACAGATTCTTTCCCAATAATTTCCATTTCACCTATCCATGAACCTTCCTCCCTTGCCAACCTAAATGCCTTTGTTAATAAGCCCTGAATGTCAGGTTCAGAATTTACGGCAGTAATAAAATAGGTATTGGTATCCATTTCTCCCATTCTTTCCTTAAATGCCTTGTTCGAATATATTACCTTACCATCAGGGCTTATCATTGCAATTAAATCTCCACTTTCTTCAATGACCTGATGCAAGTTTTTCACATTCTGCTCAGCTACCTTTCTTGCAGAGACATTTCGAACATGTAACAACATAGCAGGTTTTTCACCATAGTGAATATGACTGCATTTTATTTCTACTGCTAAAGGTTTATCGCCCTTACGCCATGTATAACTCTCCAGAATATCAATCTCACCATTCACCATCCGTTGAAAATCTTCTGCCACTTGCTTTTCAAATTCTTTAGGTGTAATTTGCAGTATATTCTTGCCTAATAACTCATCAATTTCCATGTTCTGCATAGCACAGGCTTCCGGATTTACTGCTAAAATATTCCCTTGATAATCTTCTACATAAATGGCATCAGGAGAATTATTGAATACCTCCTTGAAATTGCCTTCATAATATTTCATCAGCTTCTCCAACGATTTGCTGTGTGAAATATCCTTCATAACAACAACTACCTCATCTATTTCCTTTCCTACTTGTACGATTGGACTAAAACTTAATTCCAGGGTGGAATTATTTGCAAATTTCAAACTTTCAATAACTGTAAATGAATCACCACCAAATGCACGATTCAAATACGATTCCAACAATTGCTTCTCTTCTCCTGTCGAACGCTCCATCAAAACCATTCTATCTCCTTCTACCGGCTCTATTCCAAACTTCTTTCCCAAAAAACCTTTATGACCTTTATTAATTGAACGGTACCTAAACTCTTTGTCAACACTAAAAATACTAAACCCTGCATTATCCATTAAGGTATTAAACCGTTTGTACTCATTTGAAAAATTGGGTAGTTCTGCAATCTCTAACTTCCTTTCCAACGTTCCCAAATAGGCCAAAGTCATTCCTTGAACTTCAATTTTTGAAAAATTTAAAACTAAGTCAGGATGATTAACTAAATTAACTTTCAACCTCCATGTACCCTCTGTTAATTGTCCTTTCTCCTCCTTTAATTTAACCAATACTAAATTTCTATCCTCCTCCGATAATAAATTCAACCACTGCATACCCTTCCACTTGGAAATATCCAGATCATCCAGATTGGAAAACACTTCATTTTGATAAACCATTTGACCTGAATTATCAAAAACGGCAATAGGACTGGGCAGTGACTCCCCTATAGTCCGCACAATTAAGTCAAAATTTGGTAGCGAATTGTTATGCATGAGGTCGTTAACATCTCTGATTATCCCAAGAATATGGACTGGAGCTCCATTTCTATCACGGTTATAAATTAATTCTTTAGAATGTACTGAAATAACTTTTCTGTCTTTTCTGACAAGACGAAAGGAAATTTCAGATGTTTGGCTTTCAGGTAGGGTGGATAATTCTAGAATATGTTTCTCGACCTTTGCTAAGTCTTCATGAAAAATAAATTGCTTTAAACTTTTTTCCTTTAATTGTTTATAATCTTCCAAGGTATAACCTAATAGCCTCGACATTTGTCTGTTCAGAAACAAATTCCGATTACTTTCTAAATCATACACAAACAAAGCATCCGGTAGAGTGTCCAAAATACTTGTTACCTTCTGATCCTTTGCCACATTTTGATGGGCCTTAAATAACTCCTTCGGTATAGCCCTCGCCGAACCTATAACTTGGCTAGGACGCCCGGTAATATCCAAACTGAATATGGTAAACTTTATATGCAGGAACACCCTTGAGCCATTTTTGTGCTTAGCCCTTATAAATACCTGAATCGCCTCATCTTTCTTTAAGTTCGGAAAACTCTCTACCATATGTTCAATTTGACTCAAATCCTCCTGCTCCACCATATTCGTCCAAAAGGAACCACCCATTTGTATTAATTCCTGATTGGTATAACCCAACAATTCCTCTACCTGATCATTGGAATATATAATGCTTAGTGTGTCAACATCTAATACGGTTATTAAATCATGCTGATAACTCACCAACTTCTTAATAAATCTATCCTTATTCTCCTCTTTCCTTTTCAATTCGTAATGCTCACTCAAATCATGCCACACCACCAAACGGTATGATTTGTTTCGAATATTTACTTTGGTGATAGTAACCCTTACCGGTAATTTTTGCCCATCAGATGTTTTATGATTCCATTCTGTTACCACCGTATTATTGCCGGCAACCATTGCATTCACCTCCTCTCGCTTCTCTTCCAGTGTTTTACCATTCGGTTGGCTCTCATGGCACAAATCTATAGGTTCCTTCCCAACGATATAATTCTTATTCTTTGCTTTCAACAGCTTAACAGCCTGTTGATTACAGTCAACAATTTTCGACTCTTCTAACAACAACATCCCATCAGAAGAATGCTCAAACAAACCTTTAAACAATTCCTGCTGAGATTTCACATTGCTTAAATCATTCAACAACCAAACTTCTGTACCCCCTAATTCAACCCCAGCAAACTCCATCTCCACTTGCTTCCCATCTTTCCTAGTGATAGGCGTAATTTGCGAGGATGGGAAACTCTTATTCCGATCGTTCTCATAAATCATTTTTACCACATCGTGGTTTTTCCCATATAACTTTTCAAACCAATCATCCAAGGTTTGTAATTCATTCCTTTCATACCCCGTAATTCGTTCTGCAGCCCTATTTAAGGTCAATCTACCTCCTTCTACAAATACTGCTCCCGATGGTAAATTTTCCAATATTCGATACAACCTGTCCTGGGACTTCTTCAACTCCAACTCTGCAATTTTCTTCTCTGTAATATCCTGAACACTGCCCGTACAACTTTCTAAATTCCCATGCCCATCAAAATAAGGCCTGGTATAGTTTTCAACATACTTTATCGTACCATCTCTTAACCTTAAGCGATAATCCAAATGATAAGGCTGCCCTTGTGATAAAAATTTGGCAGTCTCTTCCATAAAATATTGATAATCATCCGGATGAATTAAACTATAAAACAACTCCTCCGACGCTAATTCCCTTCTTGGATCAATACCGTAAATACGATAGGTTTCCTCACTCCAAATATCCTTCCTGGTTAAAAAATTAAACCTAAAATGTCCCAATTTTGCCAGTTGTTGCGATTGCTTTAACAACGATTCACTTTCTGCCAATTCTGTTTGTGCATAAATCTTGGCATCCATTGCCTTCCTTATTTGCCTCAATCCCCGCAATAAATACTTCACCACCCCTTCCGACAAATCTTCCCTGAACATGATATTCACATTCGAATCTGCCGTCAAATAATCAAAATTTATCTGCTCCTGTTGTGACGCTAAAAAAATTATCGGAACCTGAACATTTAACTCTCTGATCTGACGATATAAAACCTCTGCATCTTGTAATCGTTTATCCAAATCTACCAACACCATATTCACCTCGTTGTATTCCAGCGGCAATTCAAACAATTCCAAATAATTGCTTCTATCTAATATTACAGGCAGTCTTAATTCACCCGAAACCTTGGATATCAACCCGCTAAGCTGAGCATTATCCGACAATAACAATATGAAAAATGGTTGAGTCAAGTCTGTTGATTGCCGCATTTCAACGAGTCATTAGCTAAAACGTTGCCCTAAAAGTTGTAAATATTTAAACATTCCGACAAACGACCCTAGTTTAGTTCTTAACAAGTAATCCATACTGCCCTAAATTCTATTTTTTTTGGGGCGGGTCCCTTTCGCAAAATTATTGGCACTTTTCCATTATTTTTAATGGCTCAAGGTCGGGCTATCGGCTGTAGTCCTCGTCGCCCACAGGCCCGAAAGGATTCGGGCCTGTGGGCTCCTGTGGGCTACTTGCCTCTATCCCTACCCGACACAAGCCCATACCAACGGTTTCCTTTCAAAAATTTCCAGGTCTTTGGATATTCCTTGCTTCTCGTTACCTAAGGTTTATCTGAGTTCCTTCTGCTCCTAAGATAGTTTCGAATTATTCCCAATTCACCGGTTCAAAACAAAACTGACAGGAAGTAATACATTCAATAATTTTCATTTTTTTTGACCTGCATTTCGCCAAACCATGGCTCAAAAAAGAAAAAACCAGGAATTCAGTTGCATGGTAAAAGAAGCTACCATTTCTTTTACCGACACCGGAAAAGGTTATCCCAACATAGTGCTACTACATGGTTTTTTGGAATCCAAACAAGTGTGGAAAAATTGGATTACTTCATTTCCCAAATCCTATCGCATTATAACCATCGACTTACCGGGACACGGACAATCAGACACCATTGGTTATTACCACTCCATGGAACTGCTATCTGATATTGTCTTGGGCGTGCTCAAACACATCGGAATTAGGAGGTATTTCCTTTTTGGACATTCGATGGGAGGTTATGTTTCCCTTGCTTTTAACGCAAGGCACCCAGAACATCTCAAAGGATTGGGGCTAATACAATCTACACCTTTAGCAGATAGCCCTGAAAGAAAAAAAATACGCGACAAAGCAATCAAATTAGTAAAAAAAGACTTTAAAAAATATGTGGATGTTACCCTCACAGCACTTTTCTCTAATTCCTTCAAAAAGAAAAACCCAAATCTAATTAATCAGATGCTGAAGCTTGCCCAACAAATGAGTCCACAATCCATTGCAGCATCCTTGCATGGTTTAAAAGACAGGCCATCGCATGTATCAACCCTTCAAAACTCTTCCACACCTTGTCTACTTCTGGCCGGCGAATCAGATAAAACTGTACCTCTTTCCGATCTCCTCCATGTATTTGAAACGAGCCCCAAAACTGAAATAATTATTATACCCAATGGCAGCCACATGGCCTATTTGGAACAATTGGATGATTGCATCACACCCTGTATACAGTTTATTAAAAACCACAGTTCTGGATTACTAACTCAAACATCCTTAGTTAATACCTGATTTTTTGCTTGGTATAACTTAACTTTTTAAGGACCTTTATATTAAATTAGAATGCTCTTTTCTTACCTGATCACTGAATTTAAGTCAAACTTACCGTTAAAAAACCTAGATTCATTCAGAAGTTAATAAACCTATTAGGACAGCGCTTTCAACTATTTATAAACTGTTCGGGACAAAACAAAGAAGCTGGACCCTTTCCGGGTAGGGATAGAGGTAAGTAGCCCACAGGCTCACGCAGCGTTAGCGGAGTAAGCCGAGGACTACAACCGATAGCCCGACCATGAGCCAGTTTAAATTAGGGAATTGCCCAAAAACCAATGCGAATGGGACCCGCCAAAATCAAAAAAAAATCAAACCCATTCCAAAACAAACCTTGACCCTTTTGGCAAATTATCTTCAATGCTCAATTGAATTTTGGCCATTTGACACAGATTTTTCACAATATAAAGGCCCAATCCCGTTCCTTTTGATTGGCGTGTTTCCTCATTTCCTATTCTATAAAATTTTTGAAAAACTTTCGTTCTTTCAACTGAAGGAATTCCGGGTCCCTCGTCGGCAACCACTAAGACAAACTTCCCTTGTTGACGATTCAAAGCAACCATCACCTTAGACCCAGGCGGAGAATACTTAATGGCATTTTCAAGCAAATTACCCAATATAATTGAAAAAACCTGTTTATCAAAACTAGCAAAAAGATCAGGTTCAATATGGGTTTCCAGTTGATGCGAACTCAAACCTTGCTGAAAATGTGCCCGGCAGATTTTTTGGACGTATTGACTCAGATGGTCTTGTTCCATGTGCAAAGAAAACCGGCCACCATCGAGACGAGAAGCAGTTAAAATATTATCAATTAAATTACCAAGACGTTCAGTATCAGACAAGGCATGTTTAGTTATTTCCTTTTGCTTTTCAGGATTCAAATCGCGTTTCAACAAGGTTTGCAAATACAATTTTACCGATGCCAACGGAGACTTTAACTCGTGTGTAACAGAAAGCATGAAATTTTTCTGTTGACTTTGAATGGCGATTTCACGTTTAAAACTTCGGAGAATATAGAAGGCGCCGGCCAATAAAAGAATCAAGAAAACGGTTCCTTCACCTGCCACCATAATCATCTTCGATTCGATGGCCGCTTCAATGTTTTGGGTTTGGCCTGCTTTAAGCCCCTGGTAAGCAGCCAACTCAGATCGAAGCTGAATAATTTCAGAATTTAATCGAACAATGCTATAGGCCCACCAGGAGAACTGAAGCAGCACGTAGGCAAAAAGCAAATAAAAAACCGGGAAAATGCGTTGCCTTTTTGACATTGCTTAAACCAGACTAAGCTTTAACATATTGGCCCCACCCCGTTCAGAAATTGGAATACTAGCCACATTCACCACCCGGTCGCCAGTTTGAAGGAAGCCATCCTTTTTCAATTTATGTTTCAGGTCGGCTATGGTATGGTCGGTACTAACATATTTATCATAGTAAAAACCCTTTACTCCCCAAACCAGATTTAAGGTATTAAGGATTGGACGATTATCGGTAAATACATAAATTCCGGCTTTGGGGCGATTGGCAGAAACTTTGAAGGCAGTAAAACCCGAGTGAGTCATAGTAATAATGGCTTTGGCCTCACTTTGTCTGGCCAAGGTAGTTGCAGTGTAACAAATAGACTCGGAAAGGAAACGATCAGAGTCTTTAGAAGGCGGGTTATCCCTTTCAAAAACACTTTCAGTTTCCTCCACATGAAGGATAATTTTATTCATTGCTTCAACCACTTTAGCCGGATGTTCCCCAACGCTTGTTTCACCGCTTAACATTAGGGCATCGGCGCCGTCGAGTATGGAATTAGCCACATCATTTACCTCTGCTCTTGTTGGAGAAACGTTGGTAATCATACTTTCCATCATTTGAGTTGCAATAATAACAGGCTTAGCAGAAGCCAAGCATTTTCTAACGATCATTTTCTGAATGCCTGGAACTTTTTGCATGGGTATTTCAACGCCCAAATCGCCACGAGCCACCATTACTGCATCAGTTTGTTCAATAATGGAATCAAGTTCTTCCAAAGCTTCCGGCTTTTCTATTTTGGCAATAATTTTTGCTTTTTTACCCGATGCATCAATTCGATGACGAAGTTCAATAATATCCGAAGCAGAGCGAACAAAAGAAAGACCAATCCATTCAACATCATTTTCCAAAGCAAAATCCAAATCCTTTAGATCCTTTTCGGTTAATGAAGGCAATGAAACTTTAGTATTGGGTAAATTAACCCCCTTTTTGGATGACAACTTTCCACCATGAACAATTTCAGCTTTAACCAAGTCTTTTCCATTGGTTTCCAAAACTTTAAAAACCAATTTACCATCGTCAACCAAGATAGTTTCGCCTTGTTTTACATCCATTGGAAATTGCTGATAGGTCATATAAACTTTTTCAGAATTGCCTAAACATTTTTCTGTGGTAAATAAAAGGGTATTACCTGTTTGAATGTCACAAGAACCATTTTCAACTTCCCCGATTCGAAGTTTTGGACCTTGTAAATCAGCCAAAATTGGAACAAATAAGGAATGTTTCCTATTAAGCTCTCTAACAGTTTCGATAACTGATTGATGTTGTTCGTAGGAACTATGGGAGAAATTTATTCGGCAAACATCAAGTCCGGCAAACATCATTTCTTCCAATACTGCTTCTGAGGATGATGCAGGCCCTATGGTGGCTACAATTTTAGCTCTTTTTGACATATTTTCACACTTTTAATACAGGAGCAAAGGTAAACTTGTTTGTAACTAGTTTGCATGTTGATTACTTAAGTTAATGTTAAGGAAAATATTGAAAAGTTTTTTTCAAATTTGGCCAATGAATATTTCAAAGCCATTTTGGATTATAGTTTTATGTTTTTTGCCTGGAATACTTAGGGCCGGAAACGAAAATTTCCAGCTTGGATCGAGAAGTGCGGCTTTAGGAGGTGCTTCTGTTTGTTTATCAGATATTTGGTCATTAGGAAATAACCAAGCAGGATTAGGCTACATAAAAAATATCAGTTTGGGCGCCTATTATGACAATAAGTTCCTTTTAAAGGATTTGAACACCGGAGCAGCAGCAATTGCAATACCAATTAAAAAGCTAGGTGTTTTAGGGCTTTGTTACACCCAAACAGGCAGTAAATTATATCGGGAATCGAAATACGGTTTTGCTTATGCCAGGGCATTTGGTGAACACATTTCAATTGGTATGCAGATCAATTACCAAAGTGTTTTTATTGGAGAGGGTTATAATAACAGGAAAGGATTATTTACCGGGGAAATTGGCATACAAGCAAAAGTATTTAGAAACTTAACCTTGGGTGCTCATGTGTACAATCCAACTATGACCAAAATGAATGATTATAACAATGAGCGAGTTCCTGTCATTTTCAAGTTAGGGTTATTATATCGATTTTCGGAGAAAGTATTTATTGCAGCGGAGGGTGAAAAAGACCTGGATTACAGACCCTACTTTAAGATTGGTATAGAATATATGCCAGTAAAACAAGTATTTATTCGAACCGGGATAAGCACCAACCCATTTCAAAATGGCATAGGAATAGGGTTAAAATTTGGAGGCTTAAAAATAGATGTATCAAGCACGATCCATCCTCAACTAGGAGTTTCACCTCAGATGGGATTATGCTATTTGTTTGGTAAGGAAATTGAAAATCCGGTTAAAAAGTAGCTGTTATACATTCAATCTGGCAAGTAATACTGTTTCTTTGAGGAAAAACAATATTTTTGCAAGCTAGGAGTTTAACCCACCCTTAACTAAATCGCTTGAACAAGAAAGGATATTATTTTAGTTTGATTGGCTTATGTCTAGCCATTTTTGTAGGTTGCTCAACCAAAAAAAACACCTTCTTAAATCGTTCCTATCACAACACTACGGCTCACTACAATGTACTTTTCAATGGAAATGAGGCCCAAAAAGAGGTAGTATTTGAAACCGAAAAAAACCATAAGGACGACTATGACCATGTTATCCCAATGTTCAAAATCGGCACTTCAGAACAAGCCAAATCCATTTACCCACAAGCAGACAAAGCAATAGCGAAGGCATCCAAATGTATTCAGAAGCATTCCATGCTGATTGGTGGCAAGGAAAGAGTTAAATGGATAAAAGATGCTTATTTGTTAATTGGACAGGCTAACTATTACAAATATGACTACATGCCTGCCATGGAAATGTTTCAATATGTTTTTAAGCAATATGATAAAACCAAAATCAAATATGACGCTTTATATTGGTTAGCCAGAACCTACAATGAAAGAGGTAGTTTTAATGAAGCGCAAAGTATTCTAGATCTATATGAAAGTGAGCTGGAGATAGTCAAGAAAAAGAAAAGGTGGCAATATTATGCATCGTATTCGGACTATTATATCAAACAAGAAAAATATGGACAAGCAATACCTATGGTCATAAAAGCCATTGAATTCACCAAAAAGCGTAAAATACAAACCAGATATAAGTTTATTTTAGCTCAACTAAGCGAGCGTGTTGGAGATAAGGCAACCGCAACAAAATACTATTCCGAAGTTTTACGAAGAAACTCCCCATTTGAAATGGAATTTAATGCTCGAATTAATAGAGCATTGGTTTATGATTCAGAGAAAGGTAATAGTGGAGATTTAAAAAAAGAACTAAAAAAGTTATCTCGAGATGATAAATATACAGATTTTCAGGATAAAATTTTCTATGCATTAGGCTCTATTGAAGAGGAAGAAGACCATAAAAAGGAAGCAATTGATTATTTCCAAAAATCTGTAAAGGCTAGTACAACCAATCAAAACCAAAAAGGAAAGTCTTATTTAAAATTAGCGGATATTGCTTTTAAGGATTCTAAATACGAATTAGCGGCAGTGTATTTCGACAGCACTGTTGCGTTTCTTTCACCAACAGATGAAAAATACACTTATGCAACTGTAAAAAAAGACCTTTTAGATGAGTTGGTTGATAACATTCATACCATCCGAACTCAAGATAGTTTGTTAAAAATGGCAAGTCTAAGTCCAAATGAACTTGATGCCAAAATTGAAGAATTAATAGAAAAGAAAAAGGCAGACGAACAAGCTCAGAAAGAATTAGAAGAAGCCAAACAAAAGCAGCAATCCAATACCATTTCAAATAATGGTGGAGGAACAGGAAGTCCAAGTCCTCCCGGAGGAACTGTTTGGTATTTTTACAATGCAACTGCATTGAGTTTTGGTTTGGCTGATTTCAATAAGAAATTTGGAAATAGAAAATTAGAAGACCATTGGAGAAGAAGTAACAAACAATCTAATCCTCTTGCAGAGGCAAGTGAGACAGGAGTAAACCAAACGGATTCCATTAAACCTGAATACACATTAGAATATTATAAAAAAGATTTACCTGTAACTCCGGATGCCAAGGCAAAGGCCAATCAAAAGATAATGGATGCCTATTTCAACTTGGGGATAATTTACAGAGAACAATTGAATGAAAATATGCTTGGCATAACCTCATTTGAGCAGTTACTCTCAAAATTTCCTGAAACGAAATACAAACTTACCACCTATTATCAACTCTATAGAGCCTACTCTGACATAGGAAACAATCCAAAATCTGATTATTACAAAAATAAAATCCTAACTGAGTTTCCTAACTCAGATTATGCAAAAATCATATTAAATCCATCCATAGCATCTAGTTTAAAAACAGATAAACAAAAAATGGAAGCCATGTATGAAGCAACATACAATGCTTTCATGAACACTAACTATGATAGTGTAATCACTGTGGCTAATCAGGTAGATCAATTATACAATGGAGATCCTACCCAACCTAAATTTGCCTTTCTAAGAGCGCTTGCAATTGGACGTTCTGCTACAGTTCCTGAATTCGAAGCTTCGCTGCGAAGTGTAGTTATACATTATCCCAAACATAAGGTTAAGGAAGAGGCATTGGCAATATTAGATTTCATAGCAAAACTAACCGGTGAAGAGGAAGAGTTCAGAAAAAAGAACCCCGAAGTTAGCTTGAATGCCAACTCTGCGATTCCAAATGACACATTAAACAAAACTACTCCCAACCCAAGCCCAATACTTCCGTCTCCTCTTGTCAATTTTACATTTTCATCTGATTCGGCCCACTATTGCATGTTTGTTTTAATTAACAAAGGAGCGGAATCCAATAAATTAAAAGTTAGTTTAAGTGATTTTAATTCCAAATACTTCTCCTTAGAAGAAATTTCTATTTCAGGGGTACAAATAGGCAATAAAACTAGCGTATTCATTAGCAAATTTCCAAATTTAACCAAGGCAATGAACTACCTTAATACTGCCAAACAAAAACCGGAAGAAATCAGTTCCCATTCCCCGGCGGATTACAAGCTATTTATCATTTCAGAAAACAATTTTGGAAAACTGATTAAATCTGGGAATTTGGAATCATACCTGAGCTTTTTCGAAACCAATTATAAATAAGGGGGAGTAAACTACATTTCTTATGTCTAACAACGAGACCCGCGCCAGAACGATTATTTACCTTCCATTAATTCTATCCATTGTATTAATTGCAGGGATTTACTTAGGAAAATTTATTCACTTTGATAAAGCAGGATTTGGTGCCGGAGAGTTTTCAAATAACAACAAAGTAGAAAACATTTTAGACTATATTGAAAACGAATATGTTGATACAATAAGCAGGGAAAAGCTGACAGAAGAGACTATTATTTCCATGCTACAGCAATTGGATCCACATTCTCAATACATACCCGCATCCGAACTTCAAGAAGTAAATGAAAGTTTAGAAGGGAACTTTAGCGGAATTGGAGTAGAATTTAACATTATTAACGACACCATTGTGGTTGTTTCAGCTATTGCTGGCGGACCTTCAGAAACATTAGGAATTACAGCAGGAGACAGGATAGTTAAAGTAGATGGAAAAGCAGTGACCGGTATAAAAATTAAGAACTCAGATGTTGTAAAAAGACTTAGGGGGGTAGAGGGTACTATTGTCAATGTTGATATTAAAAGAGGTGATCAAAAACAATTACTCCATTTTAAAATTAAACGAGGTGAAATTCCAATTACCAGTGTTGACGCCGCGTTCATGCTTAATTCTGAAGTTGGTTATATTAAAATTAGTCGTTTTGCATCGAAGACTTTTGAAGAATACCTAGAAGCCTTCGGCAAATTAGCTAACAAAGGAATGAACAAGTTAATTCTTGATCTAAGGGGAAATCCTGGAGGCTACTTAAATGCAGCCATTAAATTAGCGGATGAATTTATTCCAAAAGGAAAACTAATCGTTTATACAGAAGGCAAAGCAAGACCAAAAGAATCATTCATTGCCACAACCACAGGTGGCTGGGAAAACAAACATGTTTGCATTTTAATTGATGAAGGGTCTGCCTCTGCAAGTGAAATTGTTGCTGGAGCTTTACAAGACAATGACATTGGCACCTTAATTGGCAGACGATCTTTTGGAAAAGGATTGGTGCAGGAGCAAAAAGATTTACCTGATGGTTCAGCCATACGATTAACCATAGCACGCTATTATACACCAACCGGCAGAAGCATTCAAAGGCCCTATTCTAACAATTTAGATGCTTATTATGAAGAAGTGTACGATCGTTACCAAAATGGAGAACTCACTAATCAGGATAGCAGTTCAAAGCACGTAAAAAAAGATAGTTTAATATATAAAACAGCAAAAGGTAAAATACTTTATGGAGGAGGTGGAATTACTCCAGACATCTTTGTTCCACTTGATACAGTTGGTTATACTAGTTATTTTTCTGAACTAGTCAATTCAGGTACACTTAACAAATATGCATTTAAATATTGTGATGTCCATCGGAGGATGTTGAAAGAAAAATTTAAAACCATTGACTCTTTCAAGAAAAATTTTGAATTAGGTGAATCTGAAATGACTGAATTCCTTCAATTTTCAATTCAGCAAGGAATAAAAGAAAATAAAGGGAAATGGGCTAAATCCTATCAACAAATAAAACTTCAATTAACGGCTCAAATTGCCAGAAACTTTTGGGGTAGTGAGGGCTTTTATTCCATTTTAGAATCTAAGGACAAATCCATTCTTAAAGCGATAGAGGTAATGAATAAACATTAAGAGTTATTAGGTGTTTTTTATTAATAACTCAATTGATCAACTATTCGGGATTTCTTATTTTATTTCTTAACTTGGGCACGGTATGCAGTTGTCGACCCAAACATCCATTTCTAGAGAAGAACTAATTAACCTTCATGATATTTTTTACAAACAAGGGGGTAATTTTAGTAAGAAATATTCTGAACCATGTTTGGATATTCTGACAGAAATTTATCAAGGAAGAAAAATTCAGCTTTTTGACCATGAGTTTTCTGCAATTGTTTTTGCGTTGAAGTCTTTTGGAGTTACAGCCATGGATGAAGTAATTGTATCCTCTCACATAAACGCAACTTTTCTCCTCGCAATTACCACATTAGGTGCAATTCCAAAACCAATTATTACCAGTTACTCTTCACCCAAGTTCCAAACAACCCAACTTCAAAAGTTCATAAGCCCTAAAACCAAAGCAATAGTGCTCGATTATATCCATGGGGTAATGCCGGAATTGGACGAAATAATTTATTTGACTGCTCAAAAAGGTATTTTTCTATTGGAATATGCTTCTGACGGATTGGGTGCATCCTATAAATACAATCCCATTTGCAGCTTTGGACACATTGGTATTATTGGGTTTAATAATTTCAACAGTCCAATAAACCTAGGTTGTGCTTTAATAAGAAACGACTCTTCTATTCCTTGGGCATTTTCTGAGGATAATTTAAAAAAGTGTGAAATAGAATTATCTGAACTTAAATCTGCCATTTTATTACCACATTTAAGAGAAACCGACACGCTTAAGGAAACCAGGAAGGATATCTGGATGATTTACTTGCAATTCTTGCAAATATTAGAAGATGAAAACCGATTCAAAATCCTTGGATCTTCAGAAATGGATAGTCACAACTTTTCTGGCCTTTCCTTAATTTTTGAAGAACCAACAATTGGAAATGAATTACACACCTATTTATCAGAAAATCAGGTGGAAACAAATATCCAATCAAACAATTCGGAATGTTTTCTTGATTTACCCTTCCACCCCAATCTAACCGAAGAAGAAATACTTCGAATTACACTCTATGTAAATGAGTTTTTTGGACATAATGACCCAACTGATTCCATTTTAGAACTAAGAAGGAATTTTTTGGAAGATTTTGACCTATAAAAACCTTTCTTTGCATTATGAAGAATATTGCATTCATTTACCTAATAATTCAAATTGCCTTTATCCAATTTACATTTGGACAAACTAAACCGATAATATTGTTTGGTGGGACAGCACACCTTGGCAATGGTAAGGTAATTAATAATGCTGCCATAGGCATAGAAAATGGTAAAATCAGTTTTGTTATGGATGCCGCAACCATTCGATTAAATCCAAACGAGGCCGAAATAATTGACATTACCGGGAAACATGTATATCCTGGTTTTATCGCTGTAAACAACACCATAGGAATTACAGAAATTGAAGCGGTTAGAGCTACAAATGATTGGAATGAAACAGGGAGTTATACTCCACATGTAAGAACATTAATTGCTTTTAATCCAGAATCTAAAATAATACCTACCGTTAGATCAAATGGTATCCTATTGGCGCAATCAACGCCTAGAGGTGGAGTAATTTCCGGTACTTCATCAATATTTTGCTTGGAAGGTTGGAATTGGGAAGACGCTGTATATAAATCGGACGATGCCATCCATATCCAATTTCCGAATTGGTTTAATAGATCGGGCTGGTGGGCAGAAACCGGAATAACGGAAAAAAATAAGGACTATGAAGTTCAATTGAAGGAACTAAAAAAATTCTTAATGGAGGCAAAGGCTTATAATTCCGTTTCCAACCATCCTGAAAAAAACTTAAAATTTGAAGCTTTAAAAGGTGTATTTAATGGGAGCCAGGCAGTTTTCATTAATGCGAATTATTCAAAAGAAATTCTAGATGTAATACAATTAAAAAAAGAATTAGGAATTTCAAGAGTTATAATTGCAGGAGGCCTAGATGCTGAAGCTGTTTTGCAAGCACTTCAGAACAGTGGAATTCCATTGGTTTTAAATAGACTTCATGAATTACCTAATAAAACGGATGCACCAATTGACCAATATTTTTCCTTACCCAAGATATTAAAAGATGCGCAAATTCCCTTTTGTTTAAGCTATGTAGGAGGAATGGAAGCTATGGGGGTCCGAAATTTACCGTTTGTTGCAGGCTCATCTGTAGCCTATGGATTAAGTAAGGAAGAAGCCTTAGGAAGTATTACTCTTCAAGCTGCAAAAATTCTTGGAATTGATTCTTCTACTGGATCCTTGGAAAGTGGAAAAGATGCGACTTTATTTATTTCGACAGGAGATGCATTAGACATGACAGGCAACCATTTAGAAAGAGCATGGATCAAAGGGAAAGAAATTAATTTATCCAACTCTCAAATTGAACTTTACGAGAAGTACAGTAAAAAGCTAGAAATCAGATAAGCCAATTTGTTTATGAATTTTCAGGAAATATTAACAGCTCTGGCATGTGTATTTATTTACATGAATAGCCTGTTCATTTTGGCTGTACTATTAAAAAACAATAGTATTGTAGATATTGGTTGGGGAATTGGATTTATTTTAATTTCATTTTCCACACTTTACAACAAATTAGCCATATCAAACCTAAGCATTGTTTTGCTAACTATGGTTATACTTTGGGGCTTAAGATTGGCCATCTATATATTCATACGAAACTTCGGAAAAGGGGAAGACTATCGATACCTGCAATGGAGGAAAGAATGGGGTAAAACAGTTCTAATACGAAGCTATTTTCAAGTATTTATGCTACAAGGCAGCATTATGGTTGTAATCAGCAGCCCTATTCTACTATTTTCTATACAACCTACCGAATTAATAATTGATTCATTCAATTGGGTTCAATATGTAGGTTTGATACTTTGGGCATTTGGATTGTCATTTGAAACTATTGCAGACTTTCAGCTTTACCAATATAAATCCCTAGCTATTAACAAAGGTAAAATAATGAAAACCGGACTTTGGAGTTTAAGCCGACATCCTAATTACTTTGGTGAAGCCTTGGTTTGGTGGGGTATCTTCATATTCGTTTCCAACATAGGATGGACTTGGATTAGTATCCTAAGTCCACTGGTTATGACTTATCTACTTCGAAGAGTTTCAGGTGTGGATTTGTTAGAAAAGAAATACAGAGATAATCTTGAATACCAAGAATATGTTCGAAAAACGCCTGCCTTTATTCCTTATTTCAAATTGTGGTAGACATTTTGGACATCATCATCTTCTTCCATTTTTGCCACCATTTCCAAGATTTCATTCTCCACTTCTTCACTAGGTGGATCCACATGACTTAGGGCCACCCGCGTCAATTCTGAACTAATCAATTTTACACCTTTTTCTTCTAAAACCTTTTGCATTCCCCCATAATCTTGGAAACTGGTATAGATGTAGCCTATATTTTCTTCATCCACTGCAATATCATCCAATCCAAAATCAATCAATTCCAATTCCAAATCATCTAAATCCAAACCTGTTGGATCAAATTTAAATAAACCTTTTCGAACAAATACGAAGTCAAGCGAACCGGTTTTTCCAAGGGCACCTCCCCCTCTATTAAAGTACATTCTAACATTTGCAACTGTTCTGGTAGGATTATCCGTGGCGCACTCCAATAAAATAGCTACTCCATTGGGGCCATAGCCTTCATAAACCACTTCTTCATAATCTTTCTCATCTTTGGAGGAGGCCCGTTTAATAGCGGCTTCTACCCTATCCTTAGGCATATTAACCGATTTAGCATTCTGAATGGCGGCTCTCAATCTCGGATTACCTGAAGGATCCGGACCAGATTGCTTAACAGCTATGGCAATCTCTTTTCCGATACGAGTAAAGGCTTTCGCCATTTTATCATATCGCGCAAACATTTTATACTTTCTTTTTTCAAAAACCCGTCCCATGTTACAATTTAGAATTATGCTGCAAAACTAAAAATGATTGAACTAAAAAACCAAAAAACTCACACATCGGTTAATTTAGTAAAAAAACGCTTTTTTTGATACCGATGCAACCTTTTGAGCAATAATTTCATCTTGGTTATAGATAAACATGACTTAATATTTTATGGAGTTGCAACACAAATCTATATTTACTTTACCTTTGACCCTAAAATCTACCATTAATAAATTTATGGGATTTGAAGATATTCCTGTTGCTTCACCTATTAGTAAGAATTACCAAATTATAGATCGTTCTAAAGCATCTATAGATTTGCCTTTAGATGTACTTTCGCCATTTGAACCAAATTCAGGTAAAGGTAAAAATAGGAATATGAATGTTTCTCAACAACAACTCGTAGAAGAAATAGGGGAAGAAGCTTATAAATACCTTAGTGAATTTGTAGAGTTACATTCCCAAACTACCTGTCTCTTAAGCACTACAACTCGTTTTAACATTCTGAATCAACCGAATAAAGAGTATAATGCTTTTGTTAATTTTCATAAGGTAAATGACATAAAGCTTATTAATAAATTTTTTGAATCCATTAATAGTAAACTGGAAGTTGGAGGATTATTCGTAGGCTGTGGAGAAACCCGATTGCTTAAAAAGCAACGAATTATGAAACGTTTCCCTTGGGGTATAAATTATTGCTACATTTTCCTTGACTATTTAGTAAAAAGAGTATTCCCGAAATTAGGAAAACCAACTCGTAAAATTTATTTCTTTCTAACCAAAGGAAGAAATAGAGCGATTAGCCGAACAGAAATCCTTGGAAGACTTTATTCCTGTGGATTTGAATTTGTAGACGAAAAATATATTGGAGGTTTATACTACTTCATAATGAAGAAAGTAAATGAACCTCTGTTTCCTGAAAATCCATCTTATGGACCTATTTTCAAAATGAGACGTGTAGGAAAGGGAGGTAAAATAATCCATGTATATAAACTTAGAACAATGTACCCCTATTCGGAATACCTCCAAAAGTTTATTTATGAACGAAATGATTTGGCAGAAGGTGGGAAAATAGGAGATGATTTCAGGGTAACTACAGCTGGAAAATTGTTTAGAAAATTCTGGATTGATGAGCTACCTATGATTATCAACATGTTAAAAGGTGACTTAAAATTGGTTGGGGTTCGACCACTAAGCCAACATTTTTTAAGTTTATATTCACAGGAGCTAAGAGATCTTAGACTGCGCCATAAACCAGGTTTAGTTCCTCCTTTTTATGCGGATCTACCTAAAACATTAGATGAAATTATGGCTTCAGAGATAAATTACCTCAAAGCATATGAAAAGAACCCATTTACCACTGATATCAAATACCTTTTCAAATCTTTCTACAATATTTTAATTAAGAAAGCCAGGAGCCAATAATCTTCTCCTATATTATTCTACTCTCTCAATTTGTTGATCTTTCAATGGATTCTCTCCACGATAACATTGAAATATTCTGGCCACACTAACTACATCCATTTCGCAATAAGAAACTATTCTACTTAGTTGGCCTCCAGAATAGTATAATTCGCCTACCATACTTCCATCTATGTCATCTTTTGGGGAAGGCAATCCAAAGACATAAGTCAAGGTATCCAAGGATGTATAACTTTTAAAATCTCCAAACTTCCACAACTCCATAGTGTCCAAATGGGGAATCTCCCAGGGCTTCTTACCATGGTTATTTAATTGCTTTGGCAGTTTTAAACCATTAATTAATATTCTTCTCGCCAAAAACGGAAAATCGAATTCCTTTCCATTGTGTGCACACAAAACAAATTGAAAATTCGGCTTCAGCATCTCAATAAAATCGTGGAGAAGCTGGTATTCATTGTCACCACAAAACGATTTCACCCGGAAAACAAATTCATCATTTAATTTCGAAACAAAATACCCGCAGGAAATTACAATTACCTTTCCAAATTCAGCGTATATACCGGCTCGACTATACCATTCAGAAGGATCTGCTTCCTTGTCTCTAAAATACGCTACCTTCCTATCCCATAAGAGCCTTCCTTTTTCATCTAAATCTGCATAATTTCTTGCTATTGGCACAGTTTCTATATCTATAAAAAGAACCTGTTCTAAATTTACAAAATCATTCATAAAATATATTTAGAGCAAAAATAGGCAAAATGAACGAAAATTCAAATTATTTTAAAATTTTAACTACGAATGATGGAAGCAATTCAATATACTCAGATTTTCAAAAATCCCTATTTCACTCTATACACGGAGCTGTTACCGAATCGAATCATATATTTATTGAAAATGGTTTAAAATACAGTTTGAAGAATTTAAATTCAATTCGAGTTTTAGAAATGGGGCTTGGATCCGGATTAAACATTCTTTTAACTTGGAACTATTTACAATCTAACCCGAACTTTACTTGCACATACATTAGTATAGAGGAATACCCAATTCCGATTGAACTTGTTAGTCAAATTAATTATGCCCGCTACGCATCAAGCCTTCCAATAAACTCTTTGCAGATTATACACCAAGCTAAATGGAACGAATTGATCAGATTGTCAGAGAATTTTTCATTAAAAAAAGTAAGTGCTAATATCATTAACCTTTCTTTCCAGCCAGAATTCCACCTCATATATTACGATGCATTTGCTCCGGAAGTCCAACCCGAATTGTGGACAACCGAGCTTTTTGAAAAACTTTACCAATCCCTTCTTCCAAATGGAACCCTTATCACTTATTGCGCAAAAGGTTATGTAAAAAGAAACTTGAAAAAAGTTGGATTTAAAATTGAGTCACTACCTGGTCCACCTGGCAAAAGAGAAATAACCAGGGCAATCAAACCTACTGAAAACTAACCACCTTACCTCCCTCAGCAAGATTAAGAATTTTTACCCTGCGCAGTTTCATAATTTGTTCTAAATAAGCCGCTTTTTTCTTCGAAATTCCATTTCCCAATACTACCAAATCAAGCCCTTCTACTCTCAAATTTTCCCAACCTTTGATATAGGCAGAATTTTGTAAATAAAGAATATCAATTTCGGGAGGCATTGCATCTTTTATTGTACATTTTCCCCACATAAAGCAAACTAGTTTTCCTGCTATCCTATATAAATGATATCCAGACTTTTGTTTATTTCCTGAATTATCCTTTTCCATTCTAGACCTTAAAACAGAATTACCTGCCGCTACCAATTCCATGCTTCCAAGTAATTCCCTTCTAATACTCTCTTCACCATCTTCTCTCATAACAACAATTTCATTTCCTTTTAGTATCCCCTGAATCAAATCACCTTTTCCTTTATAAAAAGCCAACTTAGAAGTTTGAAAATTCCTGTAAAACAAAAACAGATTGCCAACACAAATTACCCAAAAACAAAAAAGCAGCAGGAGCATTGCTCTAGCTTTACTCTTATTTAAAGCAAATAAAAGACCGAACAACATCAAATAAAACAAAACCAAATCAAAAATCGACCATACAATTCCTGTTGTAACCGCTCCCGGCAATCGTTCAATGGCAAATACCAATTCATTTAGCATCCAAACAGACCAATACAATGCTTTGCCAATCCAATAGGAAAAAACTGGGAAAATCCCGAAAACAGACAATGCAATACCTAAATAAATAACCAGGTTAGAAACCGGTATTACTAAATAATTTGATAGCAAAAAGTAATTAGGAAATTGATGAAAATAAAAAAAACACAATGGCAAAGTTGCTAAAGTTGCAACAACAGAAACCGCTGATACAGACCATATCCAATCAAGGAATTTCCATCGAAAAAAAACCATCCCATATAATTTCTTATACCATAACAAAATACCTAAAACAGCGACAAAAGAAAGCTGAAAGCCAACATTCCAAAATAATCTGATATCATAAAGAAGCAAAAAGAAGGCAACCATAAACAAGGTATTAACAGGATGTTGCCGCCTTCCAATCAATTCTCCAAAAACGATAAAGCTTAGCATTAAACTAGACCTTAAAACAGAAGGCGTTAATCCTGAAACAAGAGAATAAGCCCAAAGAACTAGAATTATGAATATTGACTTTATTACTCTACTCCAATTACTTCTATCCAATAGTTTTAATAAAAATTGTAATGCCAAAAATATCATTCCAACATGCATTCCTGAAACTGATAAAATATGCATTGCTCCTGATGATGCAAAGGCCGAAATAACTTCCATATCCATTTCATTTCGAAGTCCAAAAACCAAAGCAGTAGCTACAGAATATTCTCTTCCTGTAAGTCCACCTGATTTAAATCTAAGCGCTAAATAATCAGAAGCCCTATTGGCCCAATCCATATACCACTCCAATTCACCAGATCCAACATAAATCCAATTTCTTGGACCTAATCTCATCGAACGATAAATGGACTGATTCCCAAAGTATTCCTTTGGACTAAACCCAAATGGATTAACCGGTCCCATTAAATCTTTAGTAAAGCTTTCAACTAAAAGTCGACTTTTATAATCAAGTTGGATACCTTTTAAATCATTTACTTGAATGTAAACCAAAACTCTGCCATGCGTTGGGATAAAATCAGAATCAATCTTAACAGCCAAAACTTCAGCAGCAAATCGAAAGTTATCCCTTTTTAAGACAGGCCTTTCATCAAGCTCTATTAGAAATACACCAGAAGGCCTTTCATTAACTACATTCTGCCAATGACTACCACTTCTCTTGTCATTAACTAACTGATTTTGAATAATTCCCAAACCACATAACAACAGTAAGCTAAGCACCCCCCATATCCAGATTAATCCAAAACGTACCAGCCTATTGTATAAAAAACTACTCAGAAAAGAAAGCAAACATATTGCCAAAGAAAATAATACAATATCATAATCAGAACTAATAATAAATACCCCTCCAAAAACAATAGAAGCGCAGTAAAATAAGGAAATTCTAAAAAATGGATACTTATAAATATAATCCATAAAAATTAATTAATAATATATAGGAACAAAAATAATAGAAATTTCAAATACCAACTCAATTGGAAAACTATTTTAATCTACAACATTCACATAATTGGGTTAAATAGGGTACTTCGAAAAAGTCAACCAGGAGGAAACGACCATTTTTAAAATACTTTTTATGCGGGCCCCCTCCGCCCAACAAGCCTTAACAAAGCTCAGAACTACCTGCATGGGCGTTCGGGTCACGCTTTCGGCTGTAGTCCAAGCCAACTCCGCTTAACCGCTGCGTTGGCTTGGAGCTACTTGCCTCTATCGTTGCCCGATGCGTAACCAATCAGAGCAACTTCTGTCCCAACTATTAACTGTATCTATATGTCCTCAAAAGAAAGTCGTGGTATTATTAGAAGAATCATGGCAACCTGCCAGGGAATAAAGTGCTTAAATAATTGAATAAAAATGATTTGAGTGTTTTTTAGGTGACCCTAAATAATCATTAAAATCAGACACATTAAAGACTTGCACCCTGGGGCAACGATTGAGGCAAGTAGCCCACAGGCGCACACGGCGCTAGCCAAGTGCGACGAGGACTACAGCCGAAAGCGTGACCCGAACGCCCTAGTCAGAAAAGAATGGATTATGCAGAAAACCGGGAAGGGCGAAAGGGGGCCCTCCAAATTAGAAAACTGATTTATCCCAGATTACGCATTACAAATTCTTAACTCGGGGTAAACCAAACTAAATCAAGTAGTTCGGATTAGGAATCCTCCTATTGATTAATTTGGGTTTATGATATAAGACTTTCGTATATGAAGTCAAGAGCTTTCAAACAGAAATGAGGTTTAACCCCAACTGCAAAAAAAATGGGGCTCCATCCTATTCGGAGAAGCCCCATTTCAAAAGGTTATTGAAAATTATTTGAACAAGCTAATGAATCCGGTTTTTTCGAAATCACCTTTCAATCCACCATTTACTTTCAAAACATAGTAGTAAGTACCTTCTTCAAGATTTACCCCAGCATTGGTTTTTCCATCCCAACGAATTTCGCGGCCTTCGCTCACATATACTTGTTGACCCCAACGGTTGAAGATTGTGATTCCATAAGAAATCGCACCGTTGTTTTGTATCCACAAGATATCGTTGTTGCCATCACCATTTGGAGTGAATGAGTTTGGAACTGTAACTACTTGTTCAATGCCAATAGTTTGAGAAGTACTATCCACACAACCAAAAGCATTAGTAACTGTTAAAGTAACTACGAATGTATCGGAAGATTCGTATGTATGGTATGCATTCTGACTTACAGAAGTATAACCATCTCCGAAATTCCATAACCAGCTTACCAAATTGCTACCAGCACTTAGGTCGGTGAAGTTGGTTGGATTACCAAATGAAGTACCAGCGTAAACAAAGTCTGCATCAGGTTTTTCAGCTACAGTAACTAAAACTGTATCTGTTTGATCAGGACAAACGCCATTGCTTGCTGTAACCACATAAGTCTCGGTTCCGACATTTGAAACTTGAACAGTGTTAATACTTGTGTTTACCCCATTGCTCCAAGCATAGGAGGAAATAAATCCGCCTTGATTTGGAGTAGCGAACAAGGTAACATTACTTGGACCGCAAACCACCACATCAGGACCTGCATTTACATAAGGCAATTCGCGAGTTAACACAGAAATTGGACTGCTAGTTGCCTGACAACCATTTGTATCTGTGGTAGAAACAGTGAATTGTCCATCTGTTGATACTATAATTGATTGAGTAGTATCACCATTACTCCACAAGTAGTTAGAAGCCACAGATGAAGTAAGTGTCACGCTATCACCTAAACATATTACAGTATTTCCGTTTGTACTAATTACCGGTGGTTGCGGTGTTACTACAGTTATAGTTACACAAGACTGACCAGAACATCCTGAACCGATTTGAGCAGTTAAACAGTATGTGCCAGATTGATCAACTACAATACTTGAACCAGTTGCGCCATTACTCCAAGTATAAGTTCCACCCACATTTGCAGTTAAGGTTACTGAAGAACCTTGGCAAATAGTAGTTGGACCATTTAGGGAGATAATGTTTGAAGGAACCTGCCCTACATTTACAATAACTGTTGCAACAGATGATGTTGAACCTGAGTTGTCTTGAACGGTATAGGTCAAAGAATCGGTTCCGTTAAATCCTGCATTTGGAGTATAAGTAACTGTACCATCTAGGTTATTTACAATTACACCATTGCTTGGATTTGATTGAACAGCAACAGATGAAGGTACTAATGAACCATCAGAATCCGAATCGTTTGCCAATACATTTACCACTACAGGAACTCCTTCGCAAGTGAATGCAGTGTCATTGGCAACACCTGGAACCTGATTCACATAATCTACTGTAATAATAACAAGTGCAGTATCACACAATGCAGGAATGCCATTGTCACAAACCTGATAGATTAAGGTATCGTTTCCAAAGAAACCATTGTTTGGTGTATAATCGATTGACCCATTGGTATTAACTACAACAGTTCCGTTGTTTGGCTGATCTGTTACAACTACGCTTCCAACATTTAATCCATTGTCAGAATCAGAATCATTGGCAAGAATAACCACGTTAATTGGTGTATTCATTGGCGTAGTATCTCTGTCAATTACAGCAATTGGAGGTGTATTAACCGGACCATTTACAACAATTATAACTAGAGCAGTATCACACATTGGAGGTACGCTATTATCGCAAACTTGGTAAATCAAGGTATCGATACCAGTAAATCCATTGTTAGGTGTATAAATAATTGTGCTATCGCTATTGTAGGTCACATTACCATTGTTAGGTTGATCAACTATTGTAACCGAGGTAATGCTTAAGCCATCATCAGTTCCATTATCATTCGAAAGGATATTGAATGTAATTGGAGTATTGAAGGCTGTTGCATTATCATCACGATTTGCA
This sequence comes from Bacteroidia bacterium, assembly GCA_019695265.1. Taxonomy (NCBI): domain Bacteria; kingdom Pseudomonadati; phylum Bacteroidota; class Bacteroidia; species Bacteroidia bacterium. The sequence goes on from JAIBAJ010000022.1 coordinate 36,187, forward strand.
ATTGGAGGAACATTTGGCAAGCTAGAAACATTGATAATAACAATTGCAGTATCGCAAAGAACCGGCATTCCATTATCACAAACTTGGTAAATCAAAGTGTCAGTACCAGCAAAGCCATTGTTTGGACAATAAGTAATAGTTCCATTTGCATTTAGCGTAGCAGTACCATTTACAGCAGAAACGGTTATCGTTACTGATGCGGTATCCAAGACACCATCAATATCCAAGTCATTTCCTAAAACATTGATTGTTACACAAACATTTTCAGGTGTGCTTGCATTATCTGGATTTGCAATTGGACCATCATTAACTGGAGTTACAACCACAAACACAATAGCAGTGTCACACAAGGTTGGATTACCATTATCACAAACATTATAGATAAAGCTATCAGTTCCATTCCAATTTGTATTTGGAGTGTAGGTAACAGTTCCGTTAGCATTAACCACAACTGTACCATTAGATGGTTGACTTACCACAGTAACTGAAGTTGGCACAATCAATCCATCTGCATCAGAGTCATTACTTAAGATTGCAATTGTTACAGGAGTATCTTCTTGCGTTGTATCGTAATCTACTACAGCTACAGGAGGGATGTTTCCGGAACCAACATTAATAATAACCAAGGCAGTATCACACAATACTGGCATTCCATTGTCACATACCTGGTAAACCAAGGTGTCATTACCGCTGAATCCAATTGTTGGACAATAAGTAATAGTTCCATTGCTATTAACTGTAGCTATACCATGAGCTGGATTTACTAGAACAGTAACAGTTGCAGGATCAATAATACCATCCAAATCAGAATCATTCGATAAGATATTGATAACCACACAAGAATCGTATGGGGTAGAAATAGTATCAACGTTAGCAACAGGAGGATCATTTACAGGAGTGATATTGATTACAACTAAAGCTGTATCGCATAACACTGGCATTCCATTATCACAAACACTATATACCAAAGTATCTACTCCATTGTAGTTGGTATTTGGAGTGTAAT